>CAJYBF010000046.1 GCA_913064935.1 uncultured Mollicutes bacterium | reverse complement strand
ATCAGGATATTTACTAATGTTAACAAATTTATCCTTTTCGATATTAATCATTCCATGATCAGCTGTTAGTAAAATGATAGTATTGGTATCTTCTATATTTTCACTCAATGAACTTATTGCATTATCTATTTCCACAAATATATCGTAAGTCTTAGAACTATCAATTCCATATTCATGCCCGCTTGAGTCATATGAATCTATGTAAGTATGAACAAATTTCTTGTTCGGAGTTTTAATCACTTCTTCTAATTTAGAAAAACTGTCTTGGATAGAAGAAGTTGGAATTATACGTGCACCCTTTGCAGAATGAGTACTGAATGCAGAGTTAGCATATTTTTCACTTAAAAGTTTATACTTATCAACAGCAATGTTCTTCATGAATGAATCTCGCATAGTAATTTTGCTGATGTCAAATCCGATTTCACCAAGTTTTGATGAATAGTATCTTTCTGTAAACGGTAAAACAGTTGTGATTGTTCCTGTCTCTTTCAAGTAAACAAACCAACCAGTTAATCCATGTTGCTGAGCTGGAACTCCAAAGTCAAAAGTAGAATTGGAAACAGCTGTTGTTAGCGGAAATGCCCCTTCTAATTTTGTATGAACATATCTACTCATAAAAGAGTCTTTTTGCTCCATTAAAAAATTATATCCAAGTCCATCTACGACAATTAAAACAACATTCTCATACTCTAACAAATGTTTCGGATTAATTTCTGAAAGAGTCTGATAATCATGCGGTACTCCATAACATTTTGATATAGAGCTCATCAAATTAACAATATTTTGCTTTTCATAATTGGGTTTATACATTTTATCACCAATAAAATTGTATCATAAAAGCTAATTAAGACCTATACTTCTAAAGAAAAGATTCTATCAAATTGATAGAATCTATTTATTTTGTTTTTTTCTTATCGTACATTCTATACATCCCTATGTTTTCAAATCCTAATCTTTGATAGATTTTACCAGCCTTAGGATTATCGTAGAATAAACATAACGACTTCTCTTTACCATTTAAGTAATCATCGCATAACTTATTCATTAAAACACTTGCGTGTCCTTTTTTTCTATGTTCTTCTAGAGTAGCTACACCAATTATCATCGCATTAACAGAACACTCCGCTACGGTCGAAGCAACGGAAACCATCTTATTATCAACAGACAGATAATATGTTGTTTTAAACCCTTCTTGGGATGTTTTAAATGCATGTTTAGAGTATTCCTCTTTTTTACCTCTACCACCAGATGAGAACTCCTCAATTTGAGTTAATAATTCCCATTCATCACAAAATAAATCGTAAGAATCAATAATTTTAACATTAGCAGTATCAATATTTTCTTTCGTAAAACTTCTCATAGAAGCAAAGTACATATCTTTGATATTCCAACTCTTAAGATATGGCTCGAATCTTTGTATTGCTTCTTTTTTTCCATTTAGAATTTCAAATTTCAAATCATTCATTATCTCAATAAATGGCTCTACTGATCTATCTTCATCACTATAATAAACCAAGTTACCTCTATATTGTAATAAAACAGCGACAACTTTTCCATGATCATATTCTGCCCAAATCTGTTGGAAGTCAGTTTCATATCCAAATGCTTCGATATCGCCTATAATAAACAAATTAAACTCAGGTTCTTGTTTTAAATATTCCATTACCTCTTCGTTGTCTTTTTGTGTTAACTTTTTAATCATATCTACACCCCATTATTTGTTATTAGTTATTCAATTTGACTTATAAAGAATATACACTATCATGTTCATAAATTCAATAGTTAATTGTCTTTTATTTGTTTACTGTTCACCTTCTTATACAATCTAAAAGTACCTATATCTTTGAATCCTAATCGCCTATACATTTTTCCCGCTTCTAAATTATCATAAAACAAGCACAAGGATTTTCTCTTTTCGTTTATGAAATCATCGCAGAGTCTTTTCATAATAGCTGTAGAATAACCCATCTTGCGATACTCTTTTAACGTTGCAACACTAATAACCATAGCGTTATCGTTGTTTTCAGCAACAGTAGATGCTACTGAGATCATTTTACCCTTTATATTGACGCAATATGTTCTCTTTGAGCCGTTTATCGTCAGTTCCTCAGAATGTCTAGCATAGCTATCTCTGTCCTTGATATCCTCACCCATAAAATCCTCTATAGTGTTCAGTAAATCCCAGTGTTCACAATACTCCTTGTAAGTATTGATTTGCAATATATCAACATCATCATTCATCTTAAGATTAAAAGAATCAAGCAATGCGTAATTCATGTCCTTAACCTTTAAGCTGGGAAAATAGAACATGAAACTCTCAACAATTTCCTTATTTCCATTTATGTAATTAAATTCGTGTTGCTTTATCACCTCTACAAATGGCTCTACTTTTCTAACCAATTCACTATAATAAACAAAACTTTTGCGATAGTATAAAAGGATTGCGACTAGCGAGTCATCTTCATACTCTCCCCACACTTTTTGAAATTCAGAATCATATCCAAAACTCTCTACATCACTAATCATAAATAGATTAAATAAGGGGTCCTTATTTAAGTATTCTAGGACAGTGTTGTTATCTTCATATTTTAGTAACCTTATCATCTTATCACCTTTATCAAAGAGACCTAAGTTGCTCTTCTATCGTTCGTGTAATAGTTGTATCTTGATCACCAGTATGGGCAGTGCTTTTCTTTTCTACTAAAATAACTTCACAAATTTCATCAGCAATTGGTCGATGAGGTTTTCCTTTTTCAACCAAAAAGATATCTCCCTCGACTAAATCGAATTTCTTGCCCTCAACTTCTAAAATCATTGTTCCCCTATGGATTATAAATAGTTCATCCTCGTTATCGTGAACATGCATAGGTAGTTTTCCTTTGACTTTTGCTATTTTTATATAACAATTCTCAACACTTGAAATAACCCTAGGCGAGCAGAGTTCCTCTACCTTCTTGAATGATTTATTTATATTTTTAACTTTCATAATTATCCTCCACCGGATTTTCTACAAAATTGATAATATCATTAAATACATCTCTTCTATTTACTTCTTGAAGGGTATCGTGTCTTCCTTCAGGATATAGAATCACTTTTGAATTTACTCCATTCTTATTGAAAAGATTATTAAGTAAGACAGTATCTTGCCCAAAATTCGTTGATGGATCATGCGTTCCACTCAGAAGTAGTACTGGATTATTAAATTTCAGGGATTCAATATTATCATGCTTATTAATTTTGAGTATTAAATACAACATATCCACAAAAACAGAAACTGATAAACTGATAAACAAAAGTTTATCTTGTTTGTTCAACTCACTCTTTTCTTTATCTCTGGTTAACCATTCAATGAAGTGATCAATCTTAACTTTTTCATTTAATTTCAGTTGAGTTTGTCTAAAAATACTATCAAAGAACTTAGATGGTTTCTTACGTCTAAATAATTTGAGCACATTTCCAACTAGCACCGCAACAGCAAGCCCTTTTGTGTCTTGTAAACCTGCTCCGTTGAGTATTATTTTCTCATATTCATTATCGCAATCAATCATATAATTTCTTAATATGATAGAACCTAAACTATGTCCAAAAGCATAGATTAAGTGATTTGGATAATCAGACTTGATCTGCTCTTTAACTACGTTTACTCCATCCAGTAAAACTTCATCTCCTCTTTTACCAAAGTAAACTACATCTCCATCTTGAGGAGTTCTACTCTTTCCTTGAGAAACATGATCATTAATATAAACAATATATCCTTTAGAACTAAGGAAATCAGCCAATTCTACATATCTCAACCCATGTTCATTAATTCCGTGTACTAATTGAAATACACCCTTAGGGTTTTCGACATCATCCCATATGTAAACATTTAAAATATTATCATAGCTATCTTTTAACTTCATTTCTCTCATAAACTTAAAATCCGCCTTTCACATAGAGCTCATTATTAAATAACTTTAATGACACACACCCTACTCATTTTTAATAAAATAAACCAAAAATCAAAGAAAAATGCTGACATAAAGAAAACATCATCAAATAAATAATGTAATCAAAGGCAACAAGTTTACTTCTCTTCAACAATTAATATCCTTCTTCTATTTAGTAAGTGAATATCTCACCGCTGCTTTTGAATGTATTGTGGCTGTATCAAATACAGGAATTGATACATCCTCTTGTTTAACTAATAAAGGTATTTCTGTACATCCTAGTATTACTCCTTGAGCACCTTCACTTTGAAGCTTATTAATAATTTCAACATATTTCATTTTACTTAAAGAATCTATTTTTCCTAAAATTAGTTCTTTATATATTATATTGTGAATGATCATCATATCACTCTCATTAGGTACAATAACTTCAATATTATGTCTTTCTCTTAGTACACTCTTATAAAAATCTCCTTGCATAGTAAACTTAGTACCTAGCAAAGCTACTTTAGTTAATCCTTTTCTCTTTATCTCTTCACCAGCAGCATCAGCTATATGTAAAACTTTTAATCCAGTTTTCTCCTCAATACTTCCAGCCATTAAGTGCATAGTGTTTGTGCAAATCACTATAAACTCTGCTCCAGCCTTCTTAAGATTACTTGCCTGCTTGACCATTTCATCAGTGAGCTTTTTCCAATCACCTTTATGCTGAAGCTTATCAACATAATGAAAATCAAAAGAATACATCAAGCATTCAGCTGAGTGAGTATCACCAAGTTGAAGTTTAGTTTCCTCGTTAATAACTCTATAATACTCTAATGAAGATTCCCAACTCATTCCACCTATTAATCCTATTGTCTTCATATTATCCTCCGTAATTTTATAGTTTCTTAACAAAAATCGATTTCAATTTCATAGGTCCAAAGCCATCAATTTTACAATCGATATTGTGATCTCCGTTAACTAATCGTATATTCTTAACTTTTTTTCCAATCTTAAGTACAGACGAACTACCCTTAACTTTAAGATCCTTGATAATTGTTACTGAATCCCCGTCGGTTAAGATATTTCCATTGACATCTTTTATCAATTCATATTCATGGACTTCAAGTTCTATATTACTTTCAACCCATTCATGTCCGCATTCGGGACAAACAAAAGAACCTCTATCCTCGTAAACATATTCAGAATTACATTTAGGACATTTTGGTATAGTAGACATTTCTTATCTCCTTTTACTTATCTGACGTTCTTCTTGTAAGATTCTTACCTTTATCAAGATACATTAATCTGTCTACCTCGAACATAAGTTCGTCCATCGTTTGGGGTTCCTCAGGCTTATAATATGTTGATCCAAAACTAAACTTAAGTTGACTCAACAAATCAAATTTATCATAACTTAATATTCTTTCTTTAATCTCTTGTTTGTACATAAGATCTGTTTTTCTAACAGATTGATCAAAGGTGATTATAAACTCATCCCCACCGTATCTAGCTACAAATCCACTTTCACTAAACGTGTCAATTAAAATCTTTGAAAAGTGGAACAAAATATTATCTCCATTTTTGTGACCATATTCATCATTCATAACTTTAAAATTATCCAAATCGATCATAATAACGCCAAATGTATGTTCCATTTCAATTTTACTTTTTATATATTCATCTGATTTCGACCTTGTTTGTAGTAGAGTAAGATAATCTTTTGAATTACTTATAGTCTCAAGTAATAGATAAGCAAATACAATTCCAAGAGCTGCTAGTGCCCAATGTAGAATCACTCCATACACAAGCATTTGAACTAATGAGCTAACAACTGGAATTAATGCAAACAACGAAATTCCAACAAGCATGCTACCAGTTAAGACTTGTCTGTTTTTAAACGAAATTATCACACTGTACACGATCATCGCAAATACATATACTAAAATTATCCAAAGTAATGAACCTCTATGGTAAACATTATTACTGTCTATTTCAAACGCAACTGGATAGAATATATTAACAATTAGAATCACAAATCCTAATATCGAAGCGTGAAGATAATAAAGTCTCTTCTTAAGGCGCTTCCTTGATTCATTAATCTTATAATCAACGTACGATACCCACATAGAAGCCATCACAGGTTCTAGGAAAATAAGCAGCCAGTTGAATGCGTAATTAAGGAAAAACGCTTCAGGAGACACAATCCCGTCGAATACCCATGCTAAGACTTCTATAACAAGCATAGCCATATTAATAATTATCATTCTTTTAAATAAAGTTCTGTGGTAATCAACTACATATTTTTTTATATATATTATAAAAAGTAATAATCCAAGTAATAAGAAAGCATAAAAATTAATATCAAATTTATAAACATCTTCTATTCTCATGTCAACACTCCAATTAATATTTTATCTGCATTTTTTTTCTATATATAATTTTATCATACTTCGACAGTGTTTTCTCCTAAATACCAATGAACGCCATAGAAAAAGAAGTCATAATCATATAACTTCCAAGTTATTTCTATGAATTAGAGATTTCCATATCCCATTTCAAGGTTTTGTTAGCTCTCTTTCGAAGATTCTCAACAAGAATTTTCTTTCTTAATCTGATATCATCTGGTGTTATCTCAACAAGTTCGTCTTGCTCAATGAACTCTAACGCTTGTTCCAAAGTAAATCTTTTTATTTCCTTCAATTTTTCATAATTATCTGTACCTGAAGTTCTCATTGCAGATAATACTTTATTCTTACATGGGTTAACTACTAAGTCATTATCACGACTGTTCATCCCAACTAGCATTCCTGTATAAACCTTGGTAGCAGGGTCAACGAACATTACACCTCGTTCACTTAGTGCCAATAAAGAATAGGTCATAGTCTTACCATCTTCTTTAGCGATGAATACACCGTTAGCTCTAGATTGAATTTTTCCAGCATAAGGATTGTAACTATCAAATGATTTTTCCATAATACCATATCCGTGAGTTGTGTTTATAAATTCACTTCTATATCCAATTAATCCACGTGTTGGCACTAAATATTCTAACTTAGTGTAGCTACCATCATTATCCATAAGACTCATTATTCCTTTTCGAACATTAAGTTGGCTTATAACACCACCTGCATATTCATTTGGAACACTTACTATTACTTTTTCAAATGGTTCATGTACTTTACCGTCAACTTCTTTTAAAAGAACTTCAGGCTTAGATACACATAACTCATATCCTTCTCTTCTCATTTTCTCTATTAAGATACTTAAGTGTAATTCTCCACGTCCAGATACTTTTAATCCACCACTAGCACCTAAACACTAAACTCGTAGTACTACGTTTGTCTCTAGTTCTTTATCAACTCGTTCCATTATTTCTCTAGATGTAACGTATTTTCCTGATAGTCCTGCAAATGGAGAATCATTTACCACGAACTTCATTGACATAGTAGGTTATTCAATTTCTATAGTTTCCATTGGTTCTGGATAAACTTGATTACATATTGTATCACCAATCAAACTATAACTATACCCAGTAAACTATTCTATATCTCCACAATCTGACTCTGTACCTTCTTTTTTACTTACA
>CAJYBF010000045.1 GCA_913064935.1 uncultured Mollicutes bacterium | reverse complement strand
AGTAGTAAAGTAAGTGATGATTTATTAAGCTTTAAATATATTAAAAAGTATTGGCGTTATATAGTAAGAATTAGACCCTTTAACCACACTGTCACCCGCCAACATTCAAAATTTGTTTGTTCTGATTTTGCTAGACATATTGCTTTAATTGAAAAAGGAAACCAAAACCCGTTGATTTCAGTAGTGAATTTACAAGCGAAAAAAGATTTTACTGATGATAGAGACATGGTAAATGCATATTAATTAGCTTCACATTTAACTTTTTCGAAAGTTCAATTATAGTGTCAAAATATTTCAGATAAGCAGTTCTTATGATCGGCTCGGTTTGGGCAATATCTAGATTTTCTGGTAAGTGGAAAGTCAGTTCTATTCCGTATTTGTCAGTTAGCCTATTGGCTTCAAAAATCAGACTATCTGTAAACTCAAAAGGAAGCGAGAGATTAATTTCAAGGAAATCTAAATTCAATTCCGAGCATAATTTTATGTTGTCCAAAATATCAGATAGTTCGGTTAATGTTGGCATACCAATTTTCATAATTTCCACCCTAGACAATTCTATCATATGCGTAAATTTCACTCAACCTTAGATATATCTAAAAAGTAATCGACATTATCTCAACAATTACCTACTCAAAAACATACTACTATAATACTATATAGTAAGGAGTGATTATTAGTGAACACTGTAATATTTTTGAATACAACTGAATCAGGAACAGCCCGAGAGGCATTAAAATCTACAAAGGAGCTAGGATAAAAGGTTGTAGTACTCACGGAAAATATCAAACACATACAACAAGTAGAAAGATTCCAAGAAGTTTATGAGCTAGTATATATTGATCAAATCACATTTGAATCAGCTAAGTTTTACATAGACGAGTACATTCTGGAAAATAACTTATCAGCCATCTTAAGCTTTACAGATGGTTATGTTGCAATAGCTTCTAGGCTTGCAGATCAATTTACCCCAAACATATTGAATTCCAAAGCTCTTGAGATAATGGAAGATAAACTTAAAACTCGTATATTTTTCAAAGATGAAAACTTTACTCCTAACTTTTCATCGGTTGAAAACCTATTAGAAAAAGACAATTTAACTTATCCTATCATTCACAAGGAAAAAAACTCTACAGGTTCTAAAGGAGTTAGGAGAATCGATTCTCCAGTTGAGTTATCAAATTTAGATTCAATGGATTCGTTTGTTGAGGAGTTTATAAATGGAGAGCAATATCTAGTAGAACTTCTTGTAATAGACAAATCCCCACACGTTATTGCGAAAATTAAACAAGATGTCTTTAAGAGCGAATATGACACATACATAATTAACGGCTATTCGCTTGATAAAGATTCTAAGATGAATAGCAGTGAGAAACATATGATAGACACAATTGTTTCAAAACTTGATATACGAAATGCACACATTCATATCGAATATAGAATCAAAGACAATGAAGCAAAACTAATAGAGATAAATCCAAGAATATCTGGATCAGGAATGTATGCATTACTTGAGACTGCACTTGAAAAAAACTATGTGACTGAGTTACTAAAATTCTACCTAGGACATAAAATAGAAGTCCCAAAAATAAAGCATAGTTGTTTCTCTAGATATTTCATATCTGATAGAAATGGAGTTTTATCTAAAGTAACAGGTACTGCGGCAGCACTCGGTACAGAAGGTGCAAAGAAAGTCTATATCAAGCCAAAGCAAGGACAAAATATAAGATGCTCAGAATCTATGGGTGACAGATATGGATATGTTATTGGAACAGGAGAAACGCCACAAGAAGCTAAAGTAAAAACAATGGAAGCAGCAAAAAAAGTCAAGTTCCATGTTATCAAAAAGAGAAATTTAGAATTGATTTTATTTATCATTCTCGTGATAATTATATCTGCACAGTTTAATAATATGTAAAAGTAAGAATTTAATTTAAATTCTTACTTTTATATTTACAGTATTCTATTAGATTTTTCGCGTGATTTAACTCTCCACTAAATATCACAGGTGCACCTGGTCTCCAATTCACCTCATATATATAAACTTTATTGTCCTTAGTCAATCCGATATCTATTCCTAACTCATTAAGACTAAAATCATAATATTTGTCTATTGTTCTTGAAAGTTCAATAGCAATGACTTCCATCATGTGTTTTAATTCCTTATCTCTCGAGTTGAACTGATGATTGAGGAACGTATCTATATCAATTGTATATCCACCCTGACTATAGTTAGTAACCTTATTCTTGATGCAAGCTATCCTAGGATAAATAGTGGTCAGAACGTGTTTCCCTTCACCATTCTTTTGGGTATGGATTCGATAGTCAACTGGTAACCCATCTTTGGTTTCAGAGACGATAAACTCTTGCATTACGTGTTTACTTAAATCAAGTCTCTTCAGATAGCACTTTAAGTCTACCTGGTTATACTGCAATTCCATATCATAAACAGTGTAATCACCAGCATTTTTCTCAATAAAAATAACTCCTACTCCTTTACAACCTCTCATTGGCTTCAGAGCAATTTTTTTGTGTTTTCCTAAGAATTTCATCACCGTCGTAACATTACTAGCTACTTTTGTTTGTGGTAAGTATGCTTTAAACTTAGTATCTTTGAGAATATCGTGAATGGAATCTTTACCCCCAATTGAAGATTCTGTGAAGATTACACATTTTCTAAGCTCATAGTAAATCTTACTTTGCTTATCAGTAATCGGTGCAACCATGTTAATAACCACTTTCGGGAAATCAAAATTCTTTTTCTTCCAACTACCATTCCTGTAAACATAACCTCTTATGGTTTTGGTCTCAAAGTTTACTTTTCCAGGAGAAAAATAGAAAAGCTCAACACCTTCCATTTTAGCAACAGCAGCAAATTCATACATCCTGCTAACTTTACTTGGATGAAGTCTCATATGCATAACTCCTACTTGCAACATAATACCACCCCTATCTTATAGTATGTATATTCAAAACAATTGAGTGTGTATAGATAAATGCCAATTAAAAAAAGACTGGATTATCCAATCTTTGATTTTATTGATGGTGCCGAGAACAGGAATTGAACCCGCAACCTACTGATTACAAGTCAGTTGCTCTACCAGATTGAGCTATCTCGGCAAAAAAAAATGGTGGAGGATGACGGGCTCGAACCGCCGACCCTCTGCTTGTAAGGCAGATGCTCTCCCAGCTGAGCTAATCCTCCAACTAAAATTATTATATCAAATTGAAAATTATATGTAAATAGATTTATAAGAAAAGGGAATTTCTTCCCTTATAACTTACTAGTCATCCATTTCAATACATCCTCATAAACTTCTTCTTTGTTTGTCTCATTAATCATCTCATGAAGTGCACTTTTATATATTTTAAGTGTAGCATCTGTAACTCCAGCGCTTTTATATTTATTGAAAATTTTTGTAACAAAGTTACAGTTAGTACCTCCAACTGGATCCTTCTCACCAGAAAAAACAAGTAATGGAATATCATTCATTCCTTTGAAACATTCTTTCGATTCTATATATAGTACTCCTTTTGCCATCTCATTAGCATAATCAATTGTGATAGTCTCACCACAAAGAGGATCATCATTATATTTATTTATAACAGCTTCATCTCTTGAAATAAAACTTGAAACCCCCATTTTAGCAGCTTTTTTATCTAAAGTACCATAAATCAGTTTATGTAATTTCTCACTATATTTTTCTGTTCCATGTTTCCTTATTTCTAACTTTATTACTAATTGCAATATTTTACTCATGATTGGTGAAGTTGAACCAGTTCCGCTTAAAATAGCACCATCAACTAGTTCTGAATATTTACTTAAATAATCTCTTAGCACGAATGACCCCATACTATGCCCAAAGATAAAGATTTTTTTATGTTCATTTTCTTTTTTAATAATATCTGTTAGCGTTCTAGTTTCTTCTACGAATAAGTTCCATCCATCACCATTGTCAGATAAATAATTTAATTTCTTTCCAATGCTTCTACCATGACCTCTTAAGTCCGCCACATATACGGTAAATCCATTTGCTTGCAGAAACTCAGCAAAGTGTTGATACCTCTTTCCATGCTCAATAGATCCATGAATAATTTGTATTACTCCTACAGCTTCACTACATTCATACTTATCATAATAAATCTTAACTCCATCGTTCCCTAAAAAACTCAGTTCCTTCATAATTCCTTGTATGATGGACTTAGTGATATCCATCATTTCCCTTTCTTAAAATTCTATTATAATTAAATAGACACTGTGGACTATTTATAATCCTTGTAGCTTTGACTACTCCTAGGAGAATATAGCCACATTTCTATTTCTTATTGTTAATTAGTTGGATGAGCCTTTGAGCTCTAATTTCGCGCAAGGATACATCAATAGAATTTGTGGACGTCACAGTTGTCATATCATTTCACTTTGGAGGTGTTTCTATGATTTATGTTGGCATTGATATAGCCAAAAACATTCATTACGCTGCTGTTTCTAATTCGAATGGTGAAGTCCTAGTCGATCCATTCCCATTTGGAAACAACATTGAAGGATTTACTATCCTTCTAAACTCTATTTCATCTTTTTCTAAGGATGATTTAATCATTGGACTTGAAGCGACTGCGCATTATGGTGAAAGTCTTATTCAGTTTCTATTCAACCTCGATTTCAAGATAACTCTTCTTAATCCACTCCAAACGGCTTCGATGAGAAAGTCGAAAATCAGGTTAACCAAAACTGATAAAATTGATACTCTCATTATCATTAAAGTTCTATCTCTTGGTGAGTTTAAGTTAATAACTCATCGTGATATTTCTTTAATAATGCTTAAATCTCTTTGTAGATCTAGGCGTAATTTAATAACTTTACGCACTCGCTCCAAGATCCAACTTGTATCTTATGTAGATCAACTCTTCCCTGAGTTGGCTTCCTTTTTCAAGGATAATCTACATATAAACACATCTTATAAACTTTTATCTGTTCATCCCAATCCTAAGGAAATCACAAAATTACATCTTACTTATCTAGCTAATCTTCTTTCTAAAGCTTCTAGAGGTAAGTATAATAAATCACATGCCAGATCTCTTAAAGATCTTGCTTCTAAATCTATCGGTATTGAGAACCCCATTTTATCTTCACAGATACATATGGCCATCGAACAGATAAGACTTTATAAATCTCAAATAAGCACTGTCGAGGAAAGTATTAAATCTATGATGTTATCTCTTGATTCTAAAATCATGACTATACCTGGTATCTCATTTAACAGCGCTGCGGTTATTCTTAGTGTCATTGGTGATTTCACTCGTTTCACTCATCCTAAACAGATTGTAGCGTTTGCTGGTATTGATCCAGTAGTTTCTCAATCTGGTAAGTTTAACGCCTTATTCACTCGTATGTCCAAACGTGGTAACTCCATGTTGAGGTATTCACTTATTCTTTCAGCTTTTAACATCTCTCTTCATAATAAAACATTTAAAGATTACTATGATAAGAAACGTGCTGAAGGTAAATCACATTATCAAGCACTAGGTCATGTAGCTAACAAACTAGTCAGAGTTATCTATACCATTATTACTAGGGACATATCTTTTAATATTTGATGTGTAATAATATGCTTCACTAACAAACCATTCCTTAATGGTTTTTTGTGATGCATTCTCCTCTATCAATTGTCTCCAAACATTATCCTTGACTTTTCATAGTTGGTCTCCTTTATCTCTTCATTCTACTGACTCTATAAATTGATAACCCGTAGAATATTAAAGTTATAGATAGTATATAAACTAGCATAGATAAGATAGATTGGTTTCCACCAGCTAATTC
Organism: uncultured Mollicutes bacterium; assembly: GCA_913064935.1. Classification (GTDB taxonomy): domain Bacteria; phylum Bacillota_I; class Bacilli_A; order MAG-NZ; family MAG-NZ; genus Zrk6. Next base: position 1,735 of record CAJYBF010000045.1, on the reverse strand, counting down.
TAAATCAATCCCATAAAATTTTCTGTACCACTCTAAAGTTTCTACTGGCGCATTTTCAAATGCCAAATCCAGCGGATCCTCCATTAAAACTTTTCTAAACAATGCTGCAATCTGTCCTGCAGGATTCCACTTTATAAATGTTTGAAGTCCTTTTCCAAACATCCCTATAGCCAAATATATCCCTGCCAAGAACCCTATCAAAGTACCTACCATAGTGTTAATTGCGCTAACTGTTGAGATAGATTTAACATACGATAGACAGAAAAATGAAATTGATGAGAAACTCACAACAGAAACTACTATTAATAAAAATGCTTTAATGAAAGTAATGAACGAAACAAGATCTCCTCCGTTTATAATTACATATGTTTGCCCGATTACAAAAGTAAACAAACATAAAACTATCCCTACCAGCCAACTCGTTATTAAATAACCCAGTACAACCTGTGATCTAGAAATAGGTGAAGCCATAAAATCATTTAGAGTCTTATCTTCAATGTCGCTTATCATATTACTTAATATGCTCATTGGAACGGTAATAGCATTAACTGTTATTAGTCCAGCGAGTATCCAAGTATAAACAACCCACCTTATTCCCGGAACATCCCCAACACTTTGTGTTATTCAATCTACTTGAAGTTTCCCCAAGAATGCCGCATACAAAAATATAATTATTAAAACACTCAGAAAAGAAAAAAACACTGATGCCTTATCGTATAAGTAATTTAATGAATTTCTTTTTACAAGTTTTAGAATCACTCTCATATTATGTCCCCAACTCAATTCCTGTAATATTTATGAATACATCATCCATTGATCCTCTCACTACTTCAAAGGCCTCAATGTACTCCCTGACTTCATTTAATAGATCTATAGCGAAAAGACTATCCTTTATTTTAATTTCAACTAAATCGACCTTTTTGATATAGTCAATATTATTATCTTTAAGTACGGAATATAGTTTGTCATCTCTTGGAATTAACTTCAAAGTATCGTGGCTGTACTGGATCCTTAACTGCTCAGGTGTACCATTAGCAATTATTCTACCATTATTAATAATAACAACTTGATTTGCAGAACTCGCTTCCTCCATATAATGTGTAGTAAGAAAAATAGTAATATTCTCATCTTCTCTCAACTTGTTTATTATCTCCCAAACTTCTTTTCTAGTTTTTGGATCTAGTCCAGTTGTGGGTTCATCAAGTATAAGCAATTTTGGTGTGTTGATTAAGGCCCTAGCAATATCAGACTTTCGCCTTTGACCACCACTAAGTGTTCCGTATTTTTGATTAATAAAACTTTCTAAACTTAATAACTTAGATAGTTCTGCGATTTTTTCATTTAGTTTCACTTGACTTAGTCCATAGAAGCTGCCTCTAATAGCGAGATTTTGCTTCACTGAAAGCCTCTTATCCAAAACATTATCCTGAAACACTACACCGATTCTTTCTCTGATTGATTTATCATCAATACCCAGTTCTAAACCATCTATGGTTACTTGTCCCGAATCGAAATCTAATAATGTACAAATTATATTAATTGTTGTACTTTTTCCAGCTCCATTTGGACCTAAAAATGCGAAAAAATCACCTTCATTTACTACAAAACTTATGCCCTGAACTGCATTAATATCACCATAGTTTTTTACCAAACCATTTACTTTTAATATTTCCCTCATCTTACATTCTCCTCATACAAAAACTAGTAAAATTATACCATTAATAGACAGATATCC
>CAJYBF010000044.1 GCA_913064935.1 uncultured Mollicutes bacterium | reverse complement strand
TTAGCATTATAGTGTTAGTCGTATGCGTATTTTGTGTATATTTGACTTGACTTACTGATTTTTGCAGATAGTCTTGCCTCAAATTAACTAAAAATTGAAAAACTATGAAAAATCTCTCTCATCCACAAATTGCTTTTAATAAAGATTATTATATAGATATCTTGAATTATAGTATAGATTAGTCATTCTCAACTTTGGCAGATGAGATCGGCGATAAACTTTTAAAACTTGAGGAAATGCACCTTAATATATCAAAATTATTCTCTGCACCAAAATATGATTCTCAAGTAATGGATCAATTTGCTAATGATATAGATTGTATATTTACTAATAGTAAAAACACAATCAAAGCTGAATTAGAAAACTCTATATCTAATTATATTCAACGCCTTGAACTACTACCTTCTAAAAATAAATAATAACTTTATTAGTAATAAAAAATGCATAATTTAAAAATTTAAACCTATTTTGAACCATGCATTTTTTTAATTAATAGTCCTCTTCATTTTAATACGTAATCTCAACTTTACTTAACGTTGAATCCAACTTTTTGAAGAGATTACCTCTATTTATACGTTAACCTATATCATCTCCTATAGACTCTTCCTCTACTGTAGTACCAGCAAGCTGTGATTGAACATCCTCATTGTGTTTTATATGTCTGAGAGAATCAATCTCCATAGAATTCTTTATTATACATATAAATACTAGCAACAAATCCAGTTACTGCAGCAAGAAGAATAAAAACTTTACCAGCTATTTCTACATTTTCGACATGTTTATTTTTTGCCATAAGTTAAGTACCTATATTTTAAATATTTAGTGAAAATAAAATAACAGCTAATCAATTAGCTAAACAATTAATACTTGATGCAATAGATGCACATACATCATGTTTTGATACTGAAGAAATGACAGATAAAGAAATAAATGATTTTACAATAGCATTAAATAAACAAATAGATAGATTAAACAATTTATTTAATAGTAATAAACTTTATAATTTATAGGAATTAAGATTATGAGCAAAAAATTATTAAAAATATTTAAAATAATGATTAATGAAAATTCAGATGTTCAATATTCATGGATTGGAATAGATAAAAACGGTGAAGTATTTGCATTTGAAAGTAAACCTGAGTATGATAGTATAAGACGATGTTATGATCTTAATATGGAAATATCAAATTGGAATAGATATACTAAAATATGTGATATCGGAATTCAGTTTAAAGCGTCTTTATATAAGTTGTAATTAATCAATCAAGCACAAGGAAGTGCACATTGGAAAATAAGTGTTTACACCATTATGCTAAATAAAGTATATTAAACGCTCACTCAATTATACATATAAGAAGAATAACTATGACTGCTGCTCAGCTATCAAACATAAAACTCGCTAAAGAAATAACTGATGAAATTATTAATAACTCTATACGCCTTATAGACATATATTATTCACCAGATTATTACAAGCAAAATCCGCATCTACTTTCATCGGTTATACAAACTCAAAAAGCTATATATCTTGAATTAAATAAGTAGGACTCAGATCATGATTAAGTTGAAAATTTCAACTGGAAGATCTGTTCGTTCTAATGCTATACGACAACAAGATATTTCAGTAAAACAGTTATTCAAAAAACTCTCAGAACCAGAGATCAAAAGTAAGAAAGACGGCAAGTACTTTATATTTGCTTCGTTTAAAAAGGATATTCGTAATGCTCAAAATGTAGATAAGTACTACGGAGCAACAATCGACCTCGATGACACTCTACTCTCGATTAGCGAAGTAAGGAAGTTATATTCGAAATATCAATATTGCATCCATACTACATTCAATCATAAAGCTCCAGACAAAGGAATTCGCTACAGGTTAATTCTCCCATATAAAAAACCTCAAGAGTCAGTCAAGCACGTCCAAACTCTAATGTACATCATGTACACTCTTGGGTTAAGCAACGTAGACCTATCGTCAAAAGCATTATCACGTCCGATGTATTTACCTGCAGCACCTTCATCAAGAAAGAAATATTTCGAATTCTTTAAAAATGAAAAAGGGATATTATTTAATCCTGATCATATAGAGATTACTCCAGAAATGCAATGGGAGATGGATCAGCAAGCTGATGATCAAGAGCAATTAGAACCTGTAGATCTAAATAAAGAAATAACTCAAGGTGAACGTAACCATGTGATAGCTCGTATAGTAGGTAAATTCATAAAGAACGGAATGGACCTCAATACCATACACCAATCAACGTTAGCATGGAATGATCGAAACTGTTTACCTCCATTAGCAGATAAAGACGTAAAAACAATTGTTAACTCTATATACAAAACTCACAAACGCAATCACAAAGATTCAGGATGGGGATATGATGAATTAGTTCGTCGAGTCACTGAGTCTAAAAACCCAACAGAAGATTACTCTCTATTAATAGAACTGATATCAGGTTCATATAGTATACTCAAAAAATCTCAATTAGAGTTACTCATAAGAAAACTGAACGCTAAATCGAAAGTTCCGCTATCGGTTATACGAGATGAGCTTAAAGAAAAATCGATAGAGAAGCAATACGAAAAAGAAGATGATCAGCATGAAGATGATAAGAAATCAGTCAAAGATCTGAAGAAGCAGTTTAAAGATTATGTGTATTTAAGAAAAGATGATAAGATCTATAACAGTAAAAACGGACTCATATACAAAGTCGAAGGTTTCAACAGAGCAAGCACACACTTAATAGATAAAGGAACGTTGCTCAACCTATTGCTTAAATTCAAATCGATAAAACAAGCAGACATGCTGCAGTTCTTTCCAGGCAAAGAAAATATCTATTCTCAAGAATACATAACATACGCAAACACTTATATCTCTCCTGACATATTTCCATTACCAGGAGATGTCAGTCCTATGATTGATCATTTCGAATATCTTATTCCCAGCAAAAGAGAAAGGGATATCGTATTAGACTATATAGCATATCTCATACAGAACCCAGGTAACAAGATCAGGTGGATGCCAATATTAAAAGGATGGAAAGGTGTCGGCAAATCTATAATCATCGAATTAATACTCGAGCCATTGCTCGGAGCTAACAACGTAAAACCTGTATCATCAAGAATGGTCAAAGGTGATTTCAACTCTTGGCAACTCGATACACAGTTAGTAGCATTTCACGAATTGAAGTTAGGTACTACTCGTAAGGAAACTCAAGAGATGACAGACTCATTAAAGGAATTCATAACAGAACCTACAATGCTTGCTCACCGCAAAGGTATCGACGCATATAAAGTTATAAACAAATCTAATGTGTTCGGTCTAACTAATCATGAAGACGCTATCGTAATAACAGATGATGAACGTAGGTTCTCATTAATCCGCATTGAAGCAAAAAAGAAAGAAGCAACGCACTACATATACTTATGCAATTGGCTTAAAGCGAATGTAGAAGAGATGTATTATTATTATATAAACAGAGACGTATCGAAATTCGATCACTACAATGCACCAAGTACACGATACACGGATGAAGTTAAAGAGGCATCAGAAATGTGGCCAACGTCTATATTGCGAGAAGCATTAAAAGATTCTAACCATCAGTTCAATACTATCGGTGTTATAACTTGGGCAGGATTAGTCGCATACATCAAAAGCGAATCAACTGGAAGAGACATGATGATCGCTGACAATCTTATAAAAGCAACATCGAGCCAAGGATATAGATTGATGCATGCTTTAAAAGAACTCGGATTTAGAAAGTATGAACCATCCAGAAGATCAGGATCTGATAGGATCACAATCAAAGGTAATAGACAAAGAGTATGGATAGCACCTGATAAGATTTCTAAGTTCAGAAACATGTCTTCACGTAGAGTTGGCAGATTACTTAAAAATGAAAAAACAATATACGACTTTGATTAGGAGAATAAAATGATGACTGAATTAGAAAAGTATACTCAGATATTAGTTGAAAGTAAATATGCTGAAAATAGTGTAGAAGATAATGCTATTGTTCTTGTTCGCTATAGCGAACTTCAATTATATCCAGAAAATGTAAATCCTTTTTATAATGGCGATGATACTCATAAAGAATGTTTATCACGTAGACAAGCACATGCAATCATTAATTGGATAATAAAATATCATTTAGATGTATGGTCACAATCCGCATATCTTAATAAAGACATGGCAAACTTTGACATATACAATTTTTCAAAACAAAGAATTAAATGGTGTATTGAAGAGCTAATAAAATGAATAAACCAATAGATTATGTATGCTCATTTTGCACAAGAAGTAAACACACTGAACGTAATATACGTTTGGTAAGACATCCTTGTGGCAAATGCATCTGCACAGATTGTTTAGCTGATATTACTGAATTAATGCTACCAGAAAATGAATCTTTGGATAAATAAATTGTACATTTGAGATACATCACACTATAATAGATCTATCAATTAAATAATAAAAGAGAATTAAGATTATGCCAAAATTAACTGTGTCACGTGTAACTTTTCAAAGACTTAAGAACCATAGAGTAACAGGTGAATTTGACGAAAGCAATTGCGAACTTAATCCTGATGGAACTGTAACATTCGATATTAGTGGAGAACTGTTCTCGCGATTGCAAGAACTTCAATCTAAAGGCGAATCTATAGAAAATGTTATAGTCAGATTGTTGATCAAAGCATGAAACACTTAGTGAGAATAATAAGAACAAAGCACGAGTACGAAGAACCTAAAGATAAAAGAAAAGGTAATGCAGGCAAAGGGTTTTTATGTCCTCAATCAAGATATTTATGCCATAAGATAAACGGTTATTGGTTCAGATTAAGCTGCAAGATGTGGAGTGGGCATATGCATATTCCTGAAAGTACTATATGGACAAAATTAAAAAATGGAAAGTCTGTACCTGAAGTTTTAAAACCAGGAAGATAAATGTTCACACCAAAAAACAAACGATTGTATTATGTCGATGGTAGACATCAGAAAAGATGTCCTAATAGAAAAGATCGTGCAGTGTACATGATGATGGAAGGAGCTATGACATTTAGAGAAGCAATGAAAGTAAAAACAATACTTGAAAAGCATCCTATAAAAAGTAGAACTTTGAAAACAGCTATCAACAAAATAGATGAAGCTATCTATATATCACAAAGGTATTAACCATGTTAGACGTATTAAAACTTCCCAAGGTTAAGTTCAAGCTAAAAAGGAATGTTAAAATAAATCATTCAACAATGCTTCTTCCTAGTGATCCTATAATAACTTTATTTTTTGATGGAGATTGGTACTACACAAAAAGACCTAATAAAGAAAACCAATACGGTGAAAAAGAATGGGTAGGTATTTATCCTCCTACGTTATTAAAATATTACAGAAAGGTAAGATCTAATGGAAAAACAAGAATTAGTAGAAATTGATTATGATGAAGTGTTGCAATATTCGGCAAGTGCTACTCATTTTCAGATTGATGATGAAATAGATGTTTGGATACCTTTATCAACTATGAGAGAACATGACAAAGAATTTAAAACATTCACAATATCAGAAGCTTTAGCAACTAGAAAAGGATTAATATAATGAAAGTAAAATTAAATTGTATAACACAACCAAGAATAAGTAGCGATCCAGTAGATCTTACAGATTCAAATTTATTATCTCCAGAAGAATATATCATTTATGCTGCTCGTGTATCATCACCTGATAATCGATTAAACCATGATACTGCACCTAAATTACTTAAGTATCTTATTGATCATCACCATTGGTCTCCATTCGAAATGGTTTCTATTGGTATTGAGATAGTAACATCTAGAGCTATAGCTCAACAGATACTTCGCCACAGATCATTTTCTTTTCAAGAATTTAGCCAACGTTATGCTGAAGTAACAGATATGGAACCGATCGAATTACGAATTGCTGCTAATTCAAATAGACAAAGCAGTTCTCAAGTAATTCCTGAAGATTCAGTTCCTGGTATTATTGCTAAAGAAGCTGTAGAAACTGCGCAAAAAGCGTATCAAGCACTTTTAGATTGTGGAGTTGCAACTGAAAGTGCTCGTATGGTTTTACCTTTAACAACACAAACAACAATTGTCATGCATGGAACATTAAGATCGTGGATTCATTTCTTCGATCAACGTTGTTCTGATCATGCACAAAAAGAAATTCGAGATATTGCTTTTGCTTCTAGAAGTTTAATTGGCGAGCAGTTTCCTTGGACAAAAGCTGCTCTTGATTGGTAGTTATATGTATACTAAAACCGTTTAATACTATATATTAAACATTCACTTTAAAATAAAGAGGAAAATAACCATGGCTAAAATTATAATCGAAATTGATGACGAAGTTATCGCAGATGCATTATCACAAATCGTATCTTCAGGCACAAGTAAAACCGCAAAACCTTCTGGTAAAGCTGCAAAAGCAGAACCTGAGGAAGAAGAAGAAGATTATACTCCAGCTGATATTAAAGAAATGTGTGCTGAGCTTAAAGAGCTCACTGACGCAAAAACTTTAAAAGAAGTATTGTCTGAATACGACGTAACAACTCCTGCTAAGGCGATGAAACTCGAAGACGATGATCTTCAAGATCTTGGTGAAGACCTGGCCGAAGCAATTGATGAAGCTAGTGACGGCGAAGAAGAAGAAGCTGAAGAAGAAATCACTGTTGATGCAGTTAAAGAAGCGGTTCAAGCTTATACCAAATCTGAAGGTAAAGAAGCATCGCAAGAAATTCTTGAAGAATACAACATTAAATCTGTTCGTGGTTTGAACAAACTTGATGCTGATGATCTTGCTGAGTTGTTCGCAGCGGTTACTGAATAAAACTTTCTTAGGGCACTCGCAAGAGTGTCCTTTAAAATAAACTTATATCGTTGTAAGAACTCGCGAATGACCGCTGAATAGCCCGATTTCAATAGCGTTGACTCTTATGTAAAAGATCGATATAAGTTTATTCTAAAGGACAAAATTAAAAGCAGAAGTGGTGAAATTGGTAAACACAATTCGAGTGGACAGAGTGCAGTCTTCGTCATAGAACGGCTCGTCAAAACACTGGAAGAGATTGTTGATCTATGACAGCATGTTTGGAGGTTCGAGTCCTTCCTTCTGCACCAATTATAACAGAGAATAAAAATAATGGCAAAGCATCACAAATATGGTGGTTCAACTTCATCAAGATGGTTAAACTGTCCTGGGTCAACTCAGTATATTCAGAAGTTAAAAGACCAAGGTAAAATACCTAAGATAAGTCCATCAAACATTTATTCTGAAACAGGTACTGTCGCTCATGCACTTGGTGAAATATGTTTGATCAAAGGATATGATATTAAAATATTCTATGGGAAAACTATTCCTGAAGTAATTGGCAAAAAAGAATGCAACAAATATTTAGATCAAAAAGAATTAAAATTTATTGACATCTCAAAAGAGATCATTAACGAAGAGTACATACAAGCAGTAACTACGTATATAAATTATGCAAAAGAAAACACAGACAAAGATTCAATTGTATTCGTCGCAGGAAGATTCGAGCTTACTGATTACGTTGGTGCTTATTGTGGAGGTAGTAGTGACCTTTCTATTATTCATCCAAAGCGTAAGTGAATCCATGTTATAGATTACAAAAATGGAAAAGGTCTTGTAAACGTAA
>CAJYBF010000043.1 GCA_913064935.1 uncultured Mollicutes bacterium | reverse complement strand
AGTGCCAATGGACGGGGTGGGTTTGAGCCTCGCTGTCGGCTCATCACATCCGGGGGAGGGGGAAGGTCCCAAGGGTTGGGCTGTTCGCCCATTAAATTGGTACGCGAGCTGTGTTCAGAACGGCGTTAGACAGTTCGGTCCCTATCCGTCGTGGGCGTTGGAAATTTGAAGAGGAGCTGCTCCTAGTACGAGAGGACCGGAGTGGACGCACCGCTGGTGCACCAGTTACACTGCCAGGTGTATAGCTGGGTAGCTACGTGCGGACGGGATAAACGCTGAAGGCATCTAAGTGTGAAGCCCCCCTCAAGATGAGATTTCCCATTCGAAAGAAGTAAGACCCCTTAGAGACTATGAGGTTGATGGGCTAGGTGTGGAAGCGCGGCGACGCGTGAATCTGACTATTACTAATAGGGCAAGGACGTAGCGTTTACTGATGACTGAAGTTGAAAGAATTGTATTATCCAATTTTGAAAGAAGTTTGGTAACGATAGCGAAGTGGATACACCTGTTCCCATCCCGAACACAGTAGTTAAGCACTTCAGCGCCGATGATAGTTCACACGAGCGAAAGTAGGACGTTGCCAAGCTCTTTCTTTTATTATTTTTTTATTATTGCCTACGTAGCTCAGTTGGTTAGAGCACATGACTGTTAATCATGGGGTCACAGGTTCGAGTCCTGTTGTGGGCGCCATATTATGGCCCGTTGGAGAAGTGGCTTAACTCACATGCCTTTCACGCATGCATTCACGGGTTCGAATCCCGTACGGGTCACCATAATATATAATCAAAAGAGTCTTTAAATGACTCTTTTTTTTGCGTTCATAATTACAAGTATCAATCAATACATCTCATCATCTATAATGATATATGTTATAATTATTTAACTTAGAAATTTAAATTACAAGGGGTATAAAATGCATTTCTCTAAAGCAAAAGGAATTTTATCTGCTAGAAACTCTATGAACATATATCGTGGGTGTACTCACGGTTGTATTTACTGTGATTCTAGAAGCAAATGCTATCAGATAAATCATGAATTCGAGGATATTGAAGTTAAAGAAAATGCTATAGAACTCTTGGAAGCTACGTTAATTAGGAAAAGAAAAAAATGTATGATAGGAACTGGTTCAATGACAGATCCTTATATACATCACGAAAAAACACTACAGATGACAAAAAAATCACTAGAAGTAATTCTAAAATATGGGTTTGGAGTTTGTATTTTAACAAAGTCATCTATGATCCTAAGAGATTTAAATATCCTTAAAAAAATTAATAAAAAAACTAAGGCTGTTGTTCAAATGACTTTGACAACCTACGATGAGAAATTGTGCAAAATATTAGAACCGAAGGTAGCAACCACAAAAGAACGATTTGAAGTTTTAGAAATAATGAGAGATAATAAAATTCCAACTGTAGTTTGGTTGGATCCAATACTTCCCTTTATTAATGATTCTTTTGAAAATATTAAAGGAATTATGGACTACTGTATAAAAGCTGAAGTTAAGGGAATTGTTTGTTTTGGAATTGGGCTGACTCTAAGAGAAGGTAATAGAGAGTATTTTTACGAAAAATTAGACATACATTTTCCTGGGCTAAAGGAAAAATACGTAAATACTTACGGCGAAAGTTATGTGATATCATCACCTAACAACGACGTTTTAATGAAATATATTAGAAAAACTAGTAAAGAAAATAATATATTGTTAGATGAAGCAGTCTTTAAGTATTTAAGCGAATTTCCTGAAACACATAAGCAAATGAAATTATTCTAAAATAATATAAAGGAGAAATAATGATGAAAAATCTTGTAGTTTATTACTCATTCGAGGGTAATACAGAATTAATTGGTAAGTTAATAGAAAAACATATAAACGCCGATTTAATTGCAATAAACCCAGTAGAGGACTTAAAGTCTAAAGGGTTTTCGAAATATGTTTGGGGAGGGCTTCAAGTTATCATGAGGAAGAAGCCTGAACTTATTCCTTTTGATTGCGACTTCTCAAAATATGATAATATTTTTATAGGATCACCAATATGGGCTGGAAATTTTACTCCGCCTATTAGAACATTACTAGAAAGTGGTCTTATTTCAAACAGTAAAATTGCTTACTTCTATACTTATGATGGTGGAGCAAAAAATGCTGAAAAAAAGCTTCAACTGAAAATTGGAGAAAGTAATACATTAATAGGATCATTAGGGGTTGTAAAACCAAAAGTGAATTATGAAAAAGCTGTGAAAGATACAATTGCATGGGTAGATTCAATTATTCAAGAAAATTCTTAACATAAGGGGAGAGATAAATGGCATTTATCAAAGTTATTAGAGAATCTGAAGCAGAAGGAAAATTAGAACCTTTGTACAAAAGGATGGGTGCTAACGGAGATGATTCCTTAGATAACATACTAAAAATCCACAGTTTAAGTCCTGATAGCTTAAAGGGACACTGGGAACTTTATAAAGGTGTAATGTTTGGAGACTCTAGCTTATCAAGAGCGCAAAGAGAGATGATAGCTGTAGTATCATCTAGTATTAACCAATGCGATTACTGAGTTAAACACCACGGAGCGGGGCTTCGTAGAGAAACTCAAGACGAATCATTACCAGATAGATTAATCTCAAATTATAAGGAATCGGGTATAGGTGTTTCAAATATTGAGATGCTTGTTTATACTGAGAAACTAACTCTTAAAAGCAACTCAATCAAAAACTCTGACATTGAAAATCTGAGAGCCGTAGGTTTTACTGATAGAAATATCTTAGATATCAATCAAGTAGTAGCTTATTTTGCATATGTAAATAGAGTTGCAAGCGGACTAGGTGTTGAATTAGAGAAGTAAAAGAAAAACCTGTAAAAACAGGTTTTTTTCATAATAAAATATTAGTCGGCTATAATTATTGTTTAAGTAATAATTAAGCTATGCTATAAATGGTAGAAGCAGAGCAAGAATTCCTACGAAAATCATCAGATATAAAAAGCTAAAAGCGATTAACAAAAGAGTAGACAGTATAATATCAAGGATAAAACGAATTCTGAATTTGTCCTTGTCTTTGTCTAATATATGTTTTATTAATAAGTAAATAGATAGAATTACACTAATACAAAGAATCAACACATGAAGTAATATTAATATACCGACAGCAGAAAGGAATATTCCACCCATTCCTGCTATTGCCACAAATACTGGGAGCGCTAAAATACTAAATATAAATAGCTTTTTTATACGTTTTGAAAATAGTTTTCCATCTTTCATTCTTGTACCTCCTATAGTAATTATATACAAAATAACCTAAATTATCTAATATTAATCTAAAACGACTCAAATTTCGTTGATAAGATTACTGAATATTTATCTATATATATCAATTGCAAAAAAAAGAATTTTGATGTATAATTTAGTATATAAAAGTCAGGGAGGTTTCCAATGGGGAAATACTTTGTTTCAAGTACCACTAGTATTTGCACAAAGATTGCATTGATCTTGGATAGTGTATCGACGCTTACGATGGTTGTGTTCTTATGCTTTTTAGAGCCAATAGTCAGTGCATTAGAAACGACTTTTAATAAATATGATGGTAATGATTTTATAGTAAACTCTGATTATTACGATTTAATACAAGTTTTTTTAATTGTAGTTACAACTTTAAGTGTTGTTTTCTTAATATTTAATATATATTTCTTTATGAAATTGATTAATAAAAAAGTATCTGTTGAGACTGCAAAAAAAATTTCAGTATATCAAGTTGTATTTGGAGCTATTAGTTTAGGGGCAAATACGATATCAGCGATTTTGTACTTGATTTCAGGAATGAATTCACATACAAACTTGTCTAAACAGGCTGTTAAGCCCAGAATAGGAGAATATTAAGATGGAGATTTCTAAGTTATTATTATTGTTATTACCGATAGCTATCATTAATTATGGAATTGCTATTTACTGTATTGTGGATATCTTAAAAGAAGAGAGAATAGTTAAAGGTGGCAACAAGATTGTATGGATTCTTGTCGTTGCTTTAATCAATTTCTTCGGATGGGTTATTTATCTTCTTATCGGACGTGAAGAGTAATGGCAATCATAAGAACTAAAAACTTAACTAAAAAGTATGGCAGTTTTACCGCGGTAGAAGGACTAAATATTTCTATTGAACAAGGTCAAGTTTATGGGTTCATTGGAAAGAATGGTGCAGGTAAGACCACTACTATTAATATGATTTTATCTCTGCTTAAACCAACAGATGGTGAAATTTTTATTAATGAGGCGTTAGTTTCCTTTACAGATCCATCTTATAAAATGAAGATAGGATTTGTAAATGATGTTCCTTTTTTTCCTGCTCACATGAATGCAAGATAATATTTACACTATGTGGGTGAAATATTTGGGATGACGCAAAGCGTATTAAAAAAGGCAATTCAAGAAGTTCTTGAATTTGTAGGGTTAGAAAACAATAAAAAATTAGTTAAAGGTTATTCCCGTGGAATGAAGCAACGATTAGCCATTGCGGCGGGTCTTGTAAATGATCCAGAGATATTAATTATGGATGAGCCAACCAGTGCACTAGATCCTATTGGTAGAAAACAGGTTATAGATATAATCGATAAATTAAGAGGGAAGAAGACTATATTTTACTCAACACACATATTAAATGATGTTGAGCGTGTTTGCGATGTAGTTTGTTTAATTGACAAGGGAAAAATTGTTTTAGAGGATTCTGTTGAGAATATCAAAAACAGTTACTATCTAGATAAGTTTTTTATTAAGACTAATAATGACGTTTTGTTAAAAGAATTATTAAATGAGTTGCCTTGGATAGAATATGCAAACCTTGATAAGAATGGTTTGCTAATCGAATATAATGATAAACAGAAATACAGTACTGACTTTTTACCGTTATTGATTAACAATAAAATCAGATTAGAAGAACTTAAAAGATTAGATATGAATCTAGAAGATATCTTCATTAAGGTGGTTAACAATGAAGACACTAATTAAATATGATTTAATATATCTATTAAAAACTAAGAAGTTCATTATATTTCCTGCTGTATTTGGTATATTTGCCTTGCTAAGTCCAATTCTTGCGATGTATTTGCCTGAATTGTTAAACTCGCTTGGTTCAATAGATGGCATTGTTATTCAAATGCCGGAACCAACAGTAATGGATGCATATAGACAGTATTTTTCTGACATGAATGAGACTATATTGTTTATAATTATATTCTTCTCAATCAGTATGTTCATAAGAGACAAAACTAAAGGTTTGTATCCTATGATATTTAGTAAGCCTATTGATAGAAGGAAGTATATATTAAGCAAATTTATTACATCAATTATATTGATTTTTGTATCTTTATTGGTTGGAATTATTGGATTTTCAGCTTATACATTTATACTTTTTGAAGAGATGGCAATATTACCATTTTTATATAGTAATCTACTACTGTTTGTATACTTTACTTTTATAACATCAATTTGTTTGATTTTTGCTACTGTGAACAAGTCTTATTTTACTGCATTGTTATCTAGTTTTGCTGTTTATTTAATTACTGTTTTTCTTTCAGTTATAAGGATAGCACCTTTTAAATATTTACCAGTAAGACTTTCTTCATTGTCTATCGAAATAATGGCTGATGTAGCAGAGTCTGGTCCACTAGTATATAGTTTATTACTATCAATCTTGTTAATAACTATACTAGTCATTTCATCAATAGTATTATTCAATAAACAAGAAGTGAATTAAAAGAAATAGCTGCCCCGTGGCGGCTTTTTTTATGACTAAAATATTCAATACAAATAATGAAACAATGTGGACTAAATTTATTGAATTTATGCTACAATATAAACGTATTATGAATAGCATCTTAACATAAGGAGATTCATATGAAACTATTAGAAAAATTTAAAATTCCAAAGATGATTTCTAGCAACGTTTTTGTCGCTGTTGCTTGCCCTCATGACGAGGAATCATTAACAACATTAACTAAAGCATTAGAACTTAATATCATTACCGGTGCTTACTTGTGTGGAGATGAGAAAATCATCAAGAAGGTAGCAAATCAAAATAACATTAATCTAGATTCTTTCATCATTATGCACGGAGAAACAATGGAGGAATCAGCAAACAATGTTGGGATACTGATAATGGATGATAAAGCTCAATTTCCAATGAAAGGTTTAATTGACACATCTGTATTTCTAAGGGCAATGTTAAAAAGGGAATATGGATTAAGAACAGGAGGATTACTTTCTCACTTAATGTTATTACATAGAGAAAGTGACGATTTAGTTTATATAGTTACGGATGGAGGAATGAACATTGCTCCAGGAGTACATGAAAAAGCAGAAATAATTAAAACTGCAGTTGAGTTGGCAGAAGCATGTGGAATAGACAATCCTGTAGTTGCACCTTTAACTGCTAAGGAAAAAGTATATGATAAAATGCCGGCAACTGTTGATGCAGATAAATTGAGACAAATGAATGTTGATGGAGAAATAAAAGGTTGTAGAGTTTCTGGACCATTACAATTTGATAATGCCATTAGTGTTGAAAGTGAAAAGATAAAGGGTGTTAAGGATGCCTACGCAGGCAAAGCTAATATTTTACTTGCTCCTGATATTGAATCCGGAAATATTTTAGCCAAAACAATGACTTATTTAGCTGGGTTTATTGGTTATGGATTGATTATGGGTGCAAAGGTACCAATGGTTGTTGTATCAAGAAGTGATGGAGAAATAGAGAAATTGGGGTCATTATATTTAGCTAGACTTGTATATGAAAAGGGGAAAGATAATGCATAAAATTCTATCAATTAATCCTGGATCTACATCAACAAAAATAGGAATATTCTTTGATAAAGAGAAAATCGAAGAGATATCTTTAAGACATTCAAAAGAAGAACTTAGTAAATACAAGACATTAACTGAGCAATTCGCTTTCAGAAAAGAGTTAGTTGTTAATGTTTTAAAAGAAAAAAACTACGATTTAAGCGAATTTAGCGCTATTGCTTGTAGAGGGGGACTTATTAAACCCATACCTAGCGGTACATATTTTGTTGATGATAATGTGATTAATGATTCAAGAAATTCGAAAGTTAATCATCCAAGTAACCTAGCAGCACTTATAGGAAGTGAATTAGCAAAACAATATAACTTAAAAGCTTTCATTACTGATCCTCCAGTAACTTTTGAAGGAGAAGAAATAGGAACTATAACTGGGCAACCCTTAACAGTTAGAAAAATGAGATTTCATGCCCTTAACCATAAAGCTACAGCTAGACAGTATTGTCTAGATAATGGTGTTGACTATTATAAATCAAATATTCTTGTAGCACATGTAGGTGGTGGAGTTAGCGTTGGTATTCACAAAAATGGTATTGTAGTTGATGTAAGTGATGCAATGGATGAAGGTCCGTTTTCACCAGAAAGATCTGGGAGCATTCCTGTTCTACAATTAGCTGAAATTTGTTTCAGCGGTGATTATACCCACGAGGAAGTAAAAAAATTAATAAGAGGTAATGCTGGATTTAATGCGTACTTAGGGACCAATGATGCTCAGGAAGTATTCGAGATGATTGAAGCTGGTGATGCTTATGCAAAACTGATATATGATGCATTTGTATATCAAATAAGCAAGGAAATTGCAGCAATGAGCGTTAATGTAGGTGGAAAAAT
>CAJYBF010000042.1 GCA_913064935.1 uncultured Mollicutes bacterium | reverse complement strand
ATTTTTTTTTAATATTATTATTTATTTTTTATTTATTTTTATTTTTTTTTTATTATTTTGTATATTCTTTTAAATTTTTTTATTTACTTACATATATAAGGGAAATATGGGTTATATCGTATATGTAATAGATTGTAGGTGTACATTGTAGGTGTTAAGTGTTTACTGGGTGTTATTTGTCACTATAGATTGTATTAATGGTTATAGGTACAGTATTGTTTGATTGTAGGGTATTGGATGGTGTTGATGGTTAAGAGTAACGGGTATAGTGTGGTTAAGTTATTATCAACCCGTATTATGTTAACCAATTATCCCAAAATAACATACACACATCTTAATACTGATATTCATAATCAATACATAACCGTTGTATAACTGAGTATATAACGATATCCTAAAATGAGTAGGATTCTCTCTACTAAGTATAGTGTATATGACTCATTTATAGGGTTGATGCTCAGCGATTCATGTATGTTTTGTCTGTAGGTGGTTAATGGTATAGGTGAATGTATTTTGTTACGTGGTATTATGCTAATTATATTAGGTTTAATTCTTCTTATTTTCCTTTTTCTCATAAGTCTATTAACAGAAACAGATATTTCTTCTTTTCTTTCTTTAGTTAATAAGTCTATGTCTTTAATATTCATCTTTCTTCTTTCTTTGAGTCGGGAGTAGGGTTCGAACCCACGTAAATGATTTTGCAAACCACCGCCTAGCCACTCGGCCATCCCGACCTTTATTATTTATTCAGAGCATACGGTTGGATTCGAACCAACGGTGAGATTTCTCTTACGGTTTTGCAGACCGCACTTTTCGACCACTCAAGCACATATGCGTATTTTTTAAACATAAAAAAACCCGACTACTTTTCAGTATCGGGCTTTAAATGTTGTATATAAATTTGCTTACATAACGACACAGCCCGATATTCCCACTAGTAAGACTAGTAATGAACCAAGACATAATATGTTGTTAACTGTTTGCATTGTTTGTTTGTTTTAAGTAAAAGGAATTACTTCCTCTTGATATTAAATATATGCAAATATACTAAAACTTTTTTAATATGCAAGCTTTTTTTAAATTTATTTTGGATTTATTTTCACAATGTCCCTAATTTGACACACCGCTAAGTAAGCCTCATCCCTTTGTTTATATAGCTTTATGAGGGCTTTATCAAACATATCTGGGTCAGCATAAACTTCATTAAAATTAGGTCTAAGTTTCTTCAATTGTTCTGTATTATTAACCAAAATCTCTAAATGTTGGAGGATTTTCTCTGATGTATATATCTTACTATATAAGTTTTCAACACCACTAACCTCATCTAATTTATTCAATAAACTCTTTTCCTCATCTCTAAGGTTAGCAGCATCTTCATAGTTTTGTTCGTTGATGGCCGCATGTTTCTTTTCTGGCATTTCGGCTAATTTATGTATCAACTCTATAATCTCATCTCTCTTGTCCATATTTTAATTTTTTCTAATATAGAATGTTTTAATAAATAAGTAAATATTTATAGACATGAAGTTAGGTAAACTATACGAATCAGTTTTAATTGAAGGTAAGTTAGAGGCTTGTATTGCCAAGGGTGGTGATGCACTTAAGTCTTGCATATCGAAATACCCAGAGGTCTTAGAACCTAATGGTACTGTTTATAAAGCTAGTCTAATGTCACTATCCGATTTACTTGGCCAATACTATGATATTTCGGATGATGTTAAAAGTGGGGGTGTATTTGATTTCACATATAAGTCAAAAACACCAATACAAAGCTGGACATCAGATAGAGATAATGCTGAGGAAGTTACTGAAGTTTCACCATTCTTATTACAAACGATTAGAACGTATAAGCAAGTTAAGGACAATCCAGATGCGTTGAATAGATTTCTTAAAGAAGTTATTGGTGACTTGGATAATATTACAGTTCCAATTGTAGTTAAACTTGATAACAATTCTGATGACCTAATCTTTAATTCAGCACACCTTATGTCTTTATCTAATGGTCAATATGAAAATGAACTACTTAGGATTAATGATAGACCAACTAGAGTTACTGCTGAGATTATAGAACCACTATTCAACCCTGTTTTTACTATCCTTAAGGCGATTAAGCAACATGAGGCTCGTTTACATCAACAAGGATAGCCGCAATATTCTTAATGCATACAATGTAAAACTTCACACCTTCAATAGACATTAGAGCAGCCTTTAACTCCGAATCGGTTATATGTTCTTGAGATGTTATCTCAATATTGAATTCGTTATCAGAACCACCACCAGTATCCGATAAATCCAATACGTTAAATTCAAAAAATTGGGAGAGGGTACTAATCGCCTCCTTAATTTTATCTTCCACATTCATAGACCAAATTTACTAATAAATATTTACATATTCATGGAAAAATCGTATTATTAATATTATGGCAAAAGTGTACTTAATAGGGATTCCAGACGAAGGGTTATATAAAATCGGTTATACGACTAGAAACATCGATAAACGTATAGATGAAGTCCAAACTGGTAACCCAAAAAAAATTGAAATGATTGAATTATTTGAAACAAAACACCATGTAAAATTGGAAGGTTGGATGCATAGATTATATGCTCCTAAAAGACTTGAAGGTGAATGGTTTGAATTGACGAGCGAAGATATCGATAATTTCTCTGGCGATTGCCAAAGGGGTCATGATATCTTAGAGGTGCTCATCAACTCTGGGAATCCTTTTATTTAAAGTACTTTAAAGTTTGAAGTTTCAAACATATAATACAGATGTTCTTCTGGGTGTTTTATTATATCTTGGTGATATGATTCGGTAATACCCATATGACTAATCACCAATCCTTTGAAGTTTTTCATAGCCACACCTAACGCTTGACCCTTAAGACCATACTTATCCATTACCATTCCACCATTAAACTTAGCGGATGCGTAAGCACGTTCAGCGTCTTGATATTCAAATCGCTTAATCTCCGTAAAGACATTACATTCAAAGAATATAGATGCTTCTTTAAGGATTTTTGGCTTATTATGGTCTGGACCTGTTATATTAGGTGCGTTCTCAGCTATGTAATCTAAGAAACTCATGTAAGACTTTCGTTTAAGATTTCTCTCACGGTTAATCTTATTAAGATTCTTCATCTCATACATCTCAGAATCAAAGTTTGGGGATTGAATGATATACTCAAAAATATCTTCAAGAGAATCAAACCCTTCTATCCACCTAGCATAATTAAGTCCTAGGAAATCAAAGATTTTAGGATAGTCCTTAGATATCATAATCTTACCAACCTTTTGGTCGTTATGAAAATGATTATACCATAGACCCTCTTGGCCGTACTTTAATCCCATTGACTGAGCGATTCTACCAATAAAGTTTCCAAGGTCGTTAAACGCAAGGTAATGATAGTTAGAACCGTAGTCTTCTGGTGATACAGTTATGAAATCTATTTGAAGTTCCTTATAGTCAAATGAATAAGCATTCCCATTGTGGAATATCTCATTAGGTTCGAAGGTATCTTCTATGTATGTTCTAACATTACCATTGAATCCTTCCATGGACACTATTAGGTCCATATCACCAAATGATTCCTTAGACGCAAAGAATCTAGGAGTACTAAATTGTTTGAAGGTATTATTAAGAATAGCAAACACCTCTTCTTCTAACAAGTTATACTCATCTCTTTGATAACGTCTTGTAAATGTATTTTTTAGTGCTAATCCACCCATAATTTCTAATTTTTATAATTAAGCCTTCAAATCAATTAATTTACAAATCATATTGAATGTATCTTCATTCTGATATAATCCATCATATAGGACACGTAGTTCTGGCCCATCCATATTGAAGTTAGAACCCGTTGTAGTAATCTTTACGGTTCCATCATTGGTGTCCAAATCTAGAAACGCACCCTGTCCATGTAATTTATAGGTATCACCTTTAGTAAAACTGATTCTACCACTAAATTCAGATGTTTTTTTCCACCCCTTTGCAATCAACTTATCTTCAAAACTCATAATTTCTAATCTTTAGTTTGTTCTATTGGTTATCCCTAATCTTTATCAGTATTTTTAGTTTGTGCCTTAACTTTAAAACCATGTTTATTATCTCGAACACTAATCCACGTAGCAATTCTAAAACATTGAACTAGTGTAAGTATTCCAAATGTAACAGTATAAACATAATGTCTAAAACCCCACTTTGTTGTTAAATGGTCATCATATGAATATTTTAGATATGACGTATCACCAAATACTTCAGTGATACCTTCTATCTCTGTGATATATGACCACAAAAATACTGTTGAACCTAGGATTAATATCCTAAGTGTTAACCACTCCCAATCTGTCATTAATTTTTTCATAATACATTTATTTGTTCAATGCTACCAAATGTCTTTGTTGCTCCGTTGGTGAATGTTACTGTGTATGTATAAACCGTTTCGCTTTGACCCCACCAATCATTCTCTGGTGTATCTGGAGTTATCTCTATTGTTCGACTATATCGGTCCACCTCTTTTATTTCCAATTCGACCTCAACTTTCATATCGGTCATGATAAGCATTTTCTTACCAACTAATAATTCTAATACATCCATGATTTAAAGTTCTTCTTTTACTAAACTTATTATATCTTCCTTTGCCTGTTTAACACCATTGTTATAACCAACTTGTCTCATTTGTGCCAATGCAAAGACGGAAAAAATATTAAATTCCTCTTCACTTAAATATGCCGTTGCAGATTTAATAATCTTAGATAAGTTTTCAAGACTATCATCTCTAAACGCTAGATTATAAAAGTCATTCTTATATGACTGTAATAAACTATCTTCCATAATTCTTAGTTTTCGTGGATTGACATCCAATGAGTAATAATTTTTAAATGGTCTTCAAATTCTGGTATTATATCAACCTTACGTTTGAATTGGAATGCATGGTCTTCGGCCACATAATCACTCATAACCTCTCGATAGTAACATTCATAACACTTACCATCACTATCCATTATAATAACCCTTTGTCTATTCTTAGGTTGTTCTATGTTAACGTCTATCCAATCCATAACCTATAATATGTTTTTATCAAAATCGATATCTGGTTTATAATTTACAACCATCTTAAATGATTCAAGTTTACCATTGATGTTAGGGGTAAATTCATCCTTATGAATTTTAAAGTTCTTTGAATTAAATGCCACCTTAAGTTTATGTTCTGAATAATTGAACTCTTTCAATACATAACCACCATATTCCTTAAAACCACCCTTAACTAAATTTTGGAAGTTATCAACATTGTCCAATTGGATATATTCTTTAACTTCATATAGACCACCAATCTTTGGTATCTCTATCAACCCAGCATCAACTAATTTTTGGGTTTTTTCTGTAAAGTTCCATTCTACACTAATACATTTAACAATTCTCATAATACAAATATACTAAAAATAATTCATTTAACCTAATTTTAACTAATTTAATTTTGAAATTATAAGCCACCAATGTTCTTTTTCTATAATTTGTTATATTTATATTAAAATGATAGATATGAAAATTTGTAGTAACTGTGGTGAGAATAAAAATAAAAGTGAGTATCATAAAGCCAAACAAAATAAAGACGGGTTAAAGGGTCAATGTAAAGAATGTATTTTAATTAAGGAAAATAAATATAAAGAAAAAAATCGTGATATTTTAAATGAAAAACAAAAAGAATATTATAAAGACCATGTTGATAACAAGAGAGATTATGATAAGAAGTATCGTAAAGATAATACTAAAAAGATTGTGGAGTATAGAAAGAAGTATCGTAAGAATAATAAAGAAATGTTAAATATGAAGGCTTTAGAATATCATAGGAAAAATCCACATATAAGGGCCTATAGAAGTATGTTACATACAACACTTAAAAGAATGGGTAAGAAAAAAGAGGGTAAAAGTATAGTTTTACTTGGTTATTCATATAATAATTTAAAAGAACATATTGAATCATTATTCACAGAAGGTATGTCATGGAATAATCATGGTGAATGGCATATTGACCACATTAAACCAATATCAACATTTCATCCAAATACACCACAATCAATTGTTAATGCATTGAGTAACTTACAACCATTATGGGCAACAACCAGAGAGATTAATGGTGTTATTTATGAAGGAAATTTAAATAAGGGTAGATATTAAAGTAATATCCCACCATTATCTCTAAAGATATTATATAAATATTTCATATTGTCTAGATTCATACGGCCAGACTTAGTAACATCATTTTCAAATTCTTCAAGATTTACCCTACCATTTACTGGGTAACCAATAGTTAGGTGAATACCCAATGGTTTCAATGTACCATCCTTATTTTTACCTAAGTTTGGAATGGGTAAACCCACTTCGCGTCTTATACCATAAAGGTCTTCCCTATGCTCATGTTCTATCCTTAACCATACATGTTCTCCGTTGGTTTGAATCTCTGTTGAAACAACCACATCAATCTTTGTCTTGTGGTATTTCTTTTTAAGGTTATCCCACATTTGGTGTCTTTCCTTCTCAGTACCACAATCCTTAGGATTATCGAACCCACCATTAAGGTCTCTGATGTGGTCATTGATGAATGAGATATGTGGTCCACGTAAAGGTGAGTTAAGAGTAATACCATAACGATTCTTTACGAACCATGCATAATACTCGCACATATCACCACCAAAGTCAACCATAGCAAGTTTCTTCCACGAGGATTGTGCCTCATGCTTCTTTGTCCTATTCTTAGGGTCAAAGATTATAGTACCTTGATATGTAACTTTTGTTTTCATTAATTTCGTTTATCGTCATTTGAATCATGCCAACTATACCCACCAACATCTTCACCATTATTGTTTGCACAATCATTATAATACTTAGTGGCTCTACTAGATGCTGATGTTAATTTCTTTAAATGACCCTCATTTATTTTATAACCATTGGGGGTTTCACCTATATTAACCCTATTACCACTCCAATGAAGTACTATAGACCCTTGATAGTCATAATTCGAATCCTCTGCTGGCGAAAACAAAATATTTGCTCCATCAGCACCACAAGTACCATCATATAAATAAACCACACCCTTTTTTAAATCTGTCTTTTTCATATAATACTAATTATTTGCTATTCTTAGGGTCAAAGATTATAGTACCTTGATATGTAACTTTTGTTTTCATTTATTCTATATAGTGTGTATGGAAGATAATATCATCATCCACCCATATTCGTTCGTCCCATCTTCTG
The DNA here is from genome assembly GCA_913064935.1 of uncultured Mollicutes bacterium. Lineage (GTDB taxonomy): Bacteria > Bacillota_I > Bacilli_A > MAG-NZ > MAG-NZ > Zrk6. The sequence goes on along the minus strand of CAJYBF010000042.1, from coordinate 518 downwards.
TATTTGTTCTTGTGGTCAACTATCTCATCAGTCTCCCCATAATGTGTATAAGACTTTAATACCTTACCACATATATCACAAATTTCACTAACCGTGCAATCCTCACCTATGTCTTCAAATATATCATTAACATCTGTAGATATATGACCCGTAAAGAAACACCTTAAAGATTTCATATTAGTTATTTGCTAACCTAAGTGTATGTTTATTCGCGAAGGTTCTAAGGAAGTCATTCTTTGGACCACCTATCTTCTCAACCCATTTCTCACGGTTCTGTGCGTTTTCTCTTTCCCATTTCTCCAAATCACTTAATGATGGTCTGTAAGTTCTTCCCTTATCTTTCCATGGTGTAGGCATGTCAACGTAGTTAGGATATAACTCATCATTGAATACTCTTTCATCTACAAGGAAAACAACAGCTGTAAGTGCGTTATTTAAGTCTGGTTCTCTGAACTCTGCGAAAGGTACACCAGCCTCAGCTAAAGCATCTCTACGTTGTTGCATTGAACCGTACCACT
>CAJYBF010000041.1 GCA_913064935.1 uncultured Mollicutes bacterium | reverse complement strand
AACTGATTCCAGTGAAAGAAGACGACCTTTGCCGATAGGAGGTGAAACAACAATGATCATAACTGGTTCTATGATTACTGCAATTGGACAAAGAGTTACTCTTGGAAATATTGAAGGGCTTAATACAACCGACTGGGGAACAATAGTTGTTGATGAAACGACATACCAAACAAATCTAGAGGGTGTTTTCTCTGGTGGCGATTCTGTTACTGGTCCAAAAGATGCAATCGATGCTGTTGCTGCAGGGAAATTTGCTGCTAATGTAATGGATAGTTATATGAATGATGATCTAACTCCACATAGTGAGCAAAGATTAGTTCAAAGAAGTGATATGACAATCAATGATTATCCAAATGTAGATTCAGAGGAAAGAGTTCTTAATGAAATCGTTGATTCTGAGAAAAGAAAAACTAATTTTGAGAGTGTGATGTTTAATTACACTGAAGATGAAGCGACATGTGAAGCAAATAGGTGTTTAGAATGTGGATGTAAAGATGTTTTCGAATGTGATTTACTAAATAATATTAAGGAATATAAAACTGACACAACTAAGCATCAAAGCGATAAAGAAAACAGAGTAAAAGTTGATGATCATCCGTTTATTCAAAGAGATGTAGATAAATGTATTTTATGTGCTCAATGTGTAAGAATTTGTGATGAAGTTATAGGAGCGACAGCTCTTGGTATTATTGATAGAGGATATGAATCAACTATCGTTCCAGAGTCATGCAAAGCTTTATCTGATACGAGTTGCGTATCATGTGGTGCTTGTATAGATGTTTGTCCTACAGGAGCATTGAAGGAAAAATTAATTGCTTCAAAGGAAATACCACTTGAACTAGAAAAAACAAACTCAGTTTGTACTCACTGTAGTTTAGGATGCGAAGTTACATATCACACTAAAGGAAATCAAATATATAGGGTAACTCCTAATAATGATGTTGGAGTTCTATGTGTTAAAGGTAAGTTTGAGTTCGAATATCTAAACAATATTGAAAGAGTTACTGAACCAATAGTAAGAAAACAGTTTGCTTGTTCAAGTTTGGAAAAAGTAGGGTTTATTCTATCAGCTTCTTTAACTAATGAAGATTTAGAAGACTTTAAACAGTTTGCAAAAACACTGAATACTACGTATGTTGGAATGACTAAAATAGATGATTTTGACTCAATTGATTTAGAAGAGTTATCTTCCAAAGAAAAAATTGATTTAATAATTTCTGATTCTGTCTACAAACAAGAACTAAATACTAAGGGGTTATTAGATTCCAATTTTATGAGTAGTTCGGATATTCTTTTAAATATAAAAAACAGAAATATAGAGACTTTGATTCTAGTTGGAGTAGATATCCCGAAAGAACTATCAATTGCTTTGGGAGAACTTGATAATCTAATTGTTATGAATATGTTTAATGAAAAATCGTTTGAAGGGGCTACAGCAGTTCTTCCGCTTCTTTCAACAGTTGAAAGAGATGGAACGATAACTAGGATTGATGGCCAGATTATAAGGATAAAAAAAGTGATTAAGTCAAAAATAGGCGTGAAGAATTTAGAAGTACTTAAAAGATTTCTAAATTTATAGGAAAGCAATCATAAGTAAAGATATTCAATCCAGTAATAACTAAATAATTCATACAATTTATTTTCGATAAATTATCAAGAGTATAGCCTTTGACTATTAGCTGTAATATTGTTAAAATTTAATATAGGATGTTACATAATGACTTTTAGAAAAGAGAGAATATTATGAGGTATGATTGCGTGATAATAGGGGCAGGACCAGCAGGTATTTTCACCGCTTATGAACTAATGACTAAGGCACCCAATTTAAAGGTGTTGCTAGTTGATAAAGGGAGAGACATCTATTCTCGAACTTGCCCGATATTAATGAAAGAGGCTACTAAGTGCCCACCCGGCAGTTGTAAACCTGCATGTTCTGTCACAAGTGGTTTTGGAGGAGCAGGAGCTTACTCTGATGGTAAATTTAATATCACAAGTGAATTTGGTGGGTGGATGAATAGCTACTTGGACAACAAAACAGTAGAAGAGTTGATAAATTATGTTGACTCTATAAATATTAAACACGGAGCTACAACTACAATAACCGATCCATACACAAAAGCAGTTAAGGAAATTGAACGACTTGGGTATGGGCATGGGTTAAAATTATTAAGGGCTAAACTAAGGCACCTTGGTACAGAGCAAAATATAGAAATACTAAAAAGCATCTATGAAGAACTTAAACTTAAGATAGATTTTAAGTTTGGTAAAAAAGTAAGCGACATATTAGTTGAAGACGGAGTTGTCAAAGGAGTTCAACTAAACGGAGATTATATTGATGCCGATTACGTGATAGTAGCTACAGGTAGAGATGGTTCTGATTGGATGAAAGACAAACTGCAAGGTTTTGGAATAGAGTTTACAAATAATCAAGTAGATATTGGTGTTAGGGTAGAAACAAACGACATCATAATGGAAAAAATAAATGAACATTTGTATGAAGGTAAATTCATCTTTAGGACAAGTGTTGGAACTACTGTAAGAACGTTTTGCTCAAATCCGAGTGGACATGTAGTTATTGAGAATCATAGTGGAATAATGTTAGCGAATGGACACGCCTATAAGGATGAGTCATTAGGAAGCACTAATACTAATTTCGCTTTATTAGTTTCTCATTCATTTGCACATCCGTTCAATCAACCAAATGAGTTCGCAAGAGAAGTTTCTAAACTTGCAAACAGATTATCTAATGGTTCTATTATTGTACAAAAGTATGGAGATATCAAAGCGGGAAGACGTACTACAGAAAAAAGATTGGGTGAAGGTTTTGTAAAACCTACACTAACTACCGCTATACCGTGAGATCTTGGACTAGTTCTTCCTTATAATACAATGAAGTCATTAATTGAAATGACTGAAGCACTTGACCATGTTACTCCAGGAATAGCTAGTGAGCATACACTTTTTTATGGCGTTGAGGCAAAGTTTTATTCAGCTAGACCAAAAGTGAATGATAAATTCGAAACAAAAATTAAAGGATTATATGTAGGTGGTGATGGAGCTGGTATCACACGCGGACTAGCGCAAGCTGGTGCAAACGGGATTTGGATAGCTAGAGACATCATAAGTAGATCAAACTAAGAAATAATATAAATAATTGTGATAAGGCTTAAACAATGCGGATCCACAATTAGAATAAATTATGTGGATTTTTTATTCATATAATCAAATCTAAGGGGGAATTGTTATGAGTAATGTTGTAGTAGTTGGAACACAATGGGGCGATGAAGGAAAAGGAAAAATCACAGACTTCCTAGCACAAAAAGCCGATGTAGTTGTAAGGTTTCAAGGTGGAAATAATGCAGGGCACACTATAGTATTTAATAATCAAAAGTTTGCACTACATTTACTTCCAAGTGGAGTTTTATCAACTGATAAAGTGAATGTCATGGCTAACGGTATGGTAATAAACCCTAAAGCATTGATAGAAGAAATGAATATGCTGAATCAACGTGGGGTTAAAGACTTCGATTTGAGAATATCAAACAGAGCACACATTGTATTTCCATATCATATTGAATTAGATGCTGCTTTTGAAAAAGTTGGAGAAGATAAAATTGGAACTACTAAAAGAGGTATTGGGCCAACATATACTGACAAAGCGTTTAGAAGTGGAATAAGAATGGGTGATCTTTTAGACCTAGACTATTTCAGAAAAAGACTATCTGCTGCGTTAGCGATTAAGAATAATGTTCTGAAAATGATGAATTTAGAAGTTATAGATTTAGAAACGTTGTATCAAGAATTCTTAGGTTACCGTGAGGTACTTAAAGAATATATATGTGATACATCTGTAGTTATTAATAAATATCTAGATGAAGACAAAAAGGTACTATTTGAGGGAGCTCAAGGCGTTATGCTTTGTATCGATCATGGAACATATCCATTTGTAACAAGTTCATCTCCGTCAGCTGCATCTGTTCCTTTATACACAGGAGTAGCTCCTAGATATATTAATAATGTATTGGGTGTTATTAAAGCTTACACAACAAGAGTTGGTGAAGGAGCGTTCCCAACGGAATTTGATGATGAAGTCGCTCATCAAATAAGAGAAACAGGAAATGAATATGGTACTTCTACTGGGAGACCACGCCGAATTGGTTGGTTGGATTTAGTTGTATTAAACCATACTAAACGAGTTAGTGGATTAACTGGTTTGAGTGTTATGTTGTTGGATGTTTTAAGTGGCATCGAATCTTTAAAGATTTGTGTTGCTTATAAATATAAAGGTCAAACTATTGATATAATGCCTTCAATAGTAGATCACTTAAGTGATTGTGAGCCTGTGTATATTGAAATGCCTGGTTGGCAAGAAGATATTACAGAAATCACAAGTTTTGATGAGTTACCATCAAATGCAAAAGATTACTTAAGCAAAATAGAAGAACTAACAGGCGTTAAGGTAAAAATATTCTCTGTCGGACCTGATAGAGAACAAACAATTGTGGTAGAGGATGTATTATAACTAAGAGTGAATCAAAATTATTAAGGAGGACTTATATGTACAAGTCAGATTTAGAAATTGCTCAGGAAGTTACAATGAAACCAATTACTGAAATAGCTAAAAAGCTAGGATTAGGGGAAGAAGATTTAGAATTATACGGAAAGTATAAGGCTAAAGTTAATCCAGATGTAAAAGTTAACAGAAACGGAAAAGTTATTTTAGTTACGGCAATAAACCCGACACCTGCAGGTGAAGGAAAAACTACAGTTACTGTAGGATTAGGTCAAGCATTTGGTCAATTAGGTAAAAATTCAATTATCGCATTACGCGAACCTTCATTTGGACCTGTAATGGGTATCAAAGGTGGAGCAGCTGGTGGAGGTTACTCACAAGTTGTACCAATGGAAGATTTAAACTTACATTTCACCGGGGATATTCACGCTATCACGACTGCAAATAATGCAATCAGTGCTATTATGGATAATCATTTACACCAAGGAAATGAATTGAACATTGATCAAAGAAGAATAGTATGGAAAAGATGTTTAGATATGAACGACCGTGCATTAAGAGATATAACAGTTGGATTGGGCGGGCATACAAACGGAATTCCTAGAGAAGATGGTTTTAACATTACTGTTGCTAGTGAAATAATGGCAGTATTATGTTTATCTAAAGATATTGAAGAATTAAAATCTAAACTTAAAAAAATGGTAGTAGCGTATACATTCAAAAGAGTACCAGTAACAGTTGGTGACTTAGGATGTGAAGGTGCAGTTACATTAATTTTAAGAGATGCTATGAAACCAAACCTTGTTCAAACATTGGAACATACACCAGCGTTAGTTCATGGTGGACCATTCGCAAATATAGCTCATGGTTGCAATAGTATCATCGCTACCAACTTAGGTAGAAAAATGGCAGACTATGTTATTACTGAAGCAGGATTTGGTGCAGACCTAGGAGCAGAAAAGTTCCTAAATATAAAAACTAGAAGTGCAGGATTCTCTCCGAGCGCTGTCGTAGTGGTTGCTACTATCAGAGCCCTAAAAATGCATGGTGGAGTAAATAAAAAAGAATTAACTCCTGAAAACGTTGAAGCATTAAAATCAGGAATTGAGAACTTAGCGAAACATTTAGATTCGATATCTAAATTCAATGTTCCTTATGTAGTAGCAATAAATAAATTCATTACTGATACAGATGCTGAAATTTCTTTCATTGAAGAATGGTGTAAAGCAAATAATCATCCAGTAGAATTAATAGAAGTTTGGGCAAAAGGTGGAAAAGGCGCTATCAATTTAGCTAAAACAGTTTTGAAAAGAATTGAAGAAGCAGATGGTGCTAAAACGTTTAAACATTTATATGAACTTGATGAATCGCTAGAAGCGAAAATTGAGAAAATTGCAGTTAATATTTACGGCGCTGACGGAGTAGAGTTTACTACAACAGCGAAAAATCAATTAAGAACTTTCAAAAAACACGGATGGGATAAATTAGCTGTATGTATGGCTAAAACTCCTGCATCGCTTACAGATAATCCTAAGATTTATGGTAGACCAAAAGGTTTCAAAATTACAGTTAGAGAGTTGCGTCCAAGTATTGGTGCTGGATTCATAGTTGCTTTAACAGGAGACGTTATGACTATGCCAGGATTACCTAAAGTTCCAGCTGCATTGAGAATGGATGTAGTAGATGGAAAAGCAGTAGGTTTATTCTAAAAAAAATCTAAAAGATATTATTCAATCGAATAATATTTTTTTTTCTTTTAGTAATAGAAATACAGTGTATAAATATATAAGATAATGTCGAGTCAAGTGCTATAATGTCAGTGGAGAAGGTGACGGCATATGAGAAAACTATTAATTATAATCGGTTTAGTAATACTTGTTGGGGTATATGGTTTAAGAGAGTCTTGGTTCACGACAGAGGATATAAAAAGAAATGTAAATGAACTGACAAGTTATCTAATTGAATTAGTTAGTGATCTTAAAGAGATTATTACAGAAAATAAGGAACCTTCACTTCCCACCACAAATACAGTTGAGGATATCACCGAAGGAAATATCGAAGAGACAATAGAAGATACAGAAAAAGATATTGCTGACGAGACGATTGACGATGAAATCGAGGAGATTATTTTACCAAGTTTTCAATATATTGAAGATGTTCACTTAAATGATACAGTTATATCTTTTAATATAGGAAGTGGAATATCATTATTAGATTTTGATGTAATGTCATTAAATCTAGTCAATTCCCAAAATGAAATAATAGAGTCGAAAATAGTAAGTATAGAGAGTTTAGAAGATATATCTTTCGATAATATAAGTTATGAAAATATGTACTCAATACAACTTAAAATTGATGGAGATGAAACTCAGAATATAAGTGAATATCATATATTAAAAAGATCTTACACTTCTGATATAACGCCACTTGTATTAGACCGAGTAATCGATAACAATATGCCTATTACAGATGTTAGCCAGTATAGGGACTACTTATTCAAAATACTATCAAGTGGGGTAGATGAGTTTACTATCTCATGTGATTCAAATGTAGATTGTTCTACATTTGTTGAAGAAGAGTATTCTAATATGATTTGGGAAATATCAAATTACATACATTCCTACTCTCAATTTAGAAATGTAGATTTTTCATATAATACCACTGAAATCACTCTTTCCTTTACTAAAATTTACACTAGTGAAAATATAAGTAATCTAGACTTAATTATTCAGGGAATACTAAATGAGATAATAGAATCTGATTTTAATGACAACGAAAAAATCAAAGCAATTCACGATTATGTTATAGATACAACAAAATACAATTCACTGTGTTATGAAGTAGACGAGGATTGTAGCGGGGCCTATGATGCGCTAGGAGTATTTTTAAGAGAAACTGCCGTATGTGAGGGATATTCTCACGCAATAGACATTATGCTTCGTAAACTGGATATTAATATACATTTTTTGACATCTGCCGTCCACAAGTGGAATGTTGTTTATCATAATGAAAGTTGGTTGCATTTAGATGCAACTTGGGATGATCCTATAAATCCGGACGCAATGGATGAGAATTACTTAAGACATGATTATTTTCTGATTGATACAGCCACAATAAATGAGTTAGATTCTTCTGAATCACATAATTATGATGCAGATGATTTTGCACATATTAACTAACGAGGGCCAAATTTAAGAAAGAAAAAGATATTGCATTCACTCGCAATATCTTTTTCTATGACAATTCTTGATTAATATGTAGAAGTTTCTAAT
>CAJYBF010000040.1 GCA_913064935.1 uncultured Mollicutes bacterium | reverse complement strand
ACTTCACAGAACCGGACGGTGATGGAAGAAGAGAATATAGGGATGAAGAAGGAAAACCCAAAGATCTCAAATTCACGCTGATTACAAGTGAGAAATATGTAGATGAAGCGGTGTCCATACAGAGGGATTTAAAGGATCTGGGGATTGAGATAGAGGTGAAATCAGTGAGTCGGATGGAGTTGGACTCGAGGATTCGAAGTAGTAACTTCGATTTTGCAATAAATGGTTATGAATATGTTTCGAGAAATTTTGATAGAGAATCATTGGCAAGAAAATTAGAAAAAGTCATATTTCACATTTTAAAGCAGTAAAATAATGAAAATAATAAATAATGTAGGTGCACGACCAAATTTTATGAAAATAGCACCAATCCACAGAGCATTTCAAAAGTATAAAAAAGAGATAAATCATCTTATTTGCCATACCGGCCAGCATTACGATGAGAAGATGTCTAAAATATTCTTTGATGATCTTGAGTTGCCAAAACCTGATTTTTATCTCGGTGTCGGCAGCGGTTCCCATGCAGAACAGACAGGTACAATAATGATTGAATTTGAAAAGATCCTGTCAAAAGAGAATCCTGATTTAATAATTGTTGTTGGCGATGTTAATTCTACAATAGCTTGTTCATTAACTGCAAGTAAACTTAATATTCCTACAGTCCATGTAGAAGCAGGTTTGAGAAGCTTTGACCGAAAAATGCCTGAGGAAATAAACAGAATTCTTAAACCGGATGGTCATTTAGTTGTACAAGACTTTGAAAAGAAAATCCTATCAACAAGGATATTACACATCTTTGAGTTTATTATCTTTAAGGAAAAAATGAATTACTTTCATTTAGAAGATTTACTTAATCAACTAGAGCCATATTTTGAGATTGAGCAAATCAAGTGGTTTGGTAGAACTTACATTGTTAAAGCCAAAAAAAGAAGTTAAAATTAACTTCTTTTTATTTCGATTTCAGCTCCAATATCGTTATGGACAGACTGGTGCACTAATTTTCTATGTTCGAAGAGTTTTACTGACATCTTAGAGTCTAAACTTTCATTCAGTATTATATTCATTAGTCCATTCTTACTTGGACCAAGTAGCTTAACTGTTTTTTTAAGAAAAATAGATACAATCAATTTATATTTTCCTTGTCTAATATCTATCGATGTTTCCTCATCATTTTCACTTATTTTGATTCTACCGAATTTATATATAGAAAAAACAAGCTGGTTGCACGGATGTTCAAGTAAACATTAGAAACCACATCTATTAAAGAGAAGTGGCATTTTTGCAGTTGCGATTGTTAAGGGGAATGAATTACTTTGAATCCATATCCATTCTTTTGGAAACTTTCTACCATAAGTTTTTTCCATGTAGATATTACCAGTCTTCAAACCTTGCTTAAACTCGCCGTCTAAATAAATCACTTCTTGATAACATTCTAGTGGTAAATAATAAAGAAAACTCATTATACTATTATTGATTAGGCTTTTCTTAAGCTTAGTTGTATTTTGAAATATAGCATCAATCTCGACATCTTCAGTTTTAATATATATGTTATCAGGAGTCAGAATGTTCTGGCCAAACTGAACGTAATTGTCTTTTGTTATTACATCTTCTAACCTGAATTCGTAATACTTGAAAATTTTAGAGTTTGTATATTGAATAAAAGCATGTGGTTTATCATTGTTTGTCGTGATACCGAAAATTACTGCGATATTTTCTTCACCTAGTAGCCTAACATACCAGCCTTCAAAATAATTTGTCTTATGCTTTCTTCTATAATTAAACGTATTCATGAGAATCCCCTCCTATATTCATTATAGTACTTTCTCATATATAAAATGAAATGTTTGGAGAAATTAATCTTGTGATATAATAATTTTAACTTTAAGAGGTGGTGGTTTTATGCTAAGCAAAAGGATAATTAGATTAGATGAAGTTGATTCGACAAACGAGTATATAAAAAGAAATGACCTTGAAGAAGGTACTATTGTTATCGCTAAAAACCAAACATCTGGAAAAGGGCGGCTAGGAAGAACTTGGGTTAATGATAGAACCGATAATCTTATGATGAGTATTTCATTGAAACTCGGTGATGTTAAGGACGCATGGAAAATAGGATTTATTGCAGCTGCTTCTATTCATGATTTGCTGAAGGATTTTAATATTACTAGTCAAATCAAATGGCCAAATGATTTAATTGTTAACAACAAAAAAATAGCTGGGGTTTTAGTTGAGACTAAAGTTAAAGACGATATAAGGTTAGTAGTTTTAGGCATAGGTGTTAATGTTAATATCTTTGAGTTTAAGGAACTTAGTAGTAAAGCTACTTCTATGAAAAATGAAACGAATCACTCATTTGATTTAGAGGAAGTTTTCGCGTCCTTAATTGGGAAATTAGATTATTATTATGACGATTTTCTAAACAAAGGGAAATTGTTTTTAGAGGTCTGTAATGATAAGTCTTTTCTGATTGGAAAAGAAATTGTCGTTGATGAACTTAAGTTTGAGTATGTAAGTTGTAGTGATGATGGAGAGTTGATCTTGAAAAGAAATGGAGTTTCACATAATTATTTACCAGATGAAATATCCTTAGAAAATATTTACTAAAAAAATTGATGTACAGTTTCCTTATTTTGTTTATTGTTTTGATTGTCAAAGTAAACTAGAATAGACAAAAGTCCTTAAGGAGATAATCAATGATGAAGAAATTAATTATTAATAATAAAGAAAGTAGATATCCAATAATCCAAGGTGGTATGGGAATTGGGATAAGTTTAAGCAAATTAAGTATAGCTGCGATTAAGGCAGGTATTGTTGGAACCATTTCAGCAGCGCAACCTGGCTTTTTATATGCAAATTTTAGGAGTGATGCTTTAGGAAACAATCTGAAAGCATTGGCTAAAGAGATAAAAGCTGTTAGAAAAGAGTGCCCAAGTGGAATACTCGGAGTCAATTGTATGTACGCAGGGACAAACTATGATAAATACATAGAATTTCTTGCAAAACAAGATATAGACTTCATAGTATCTGGGGCGGGTTTACCTGTAGATTTACCTAAATACTTAGTTGGTTCAAAAGTAAAACCAGCAGTAATTGTTTCGAGTGCTAAAGCTGCGAAAATAATTTGTAAGAAATGGATGAGAACTTACAAAGTGCTTCCTGAGTTTATAGTTGTCGAGGGACCATTAGCTGGGGGACACTTAGGTTTTTCTAAAGAAGATATGATGTCAGGAAATTATAAGGATTTAGAAACACTAACTGAAGAAGTATTGATTGAAGTGAAAAAATTTGAAGATGAATTCAAAACATCTATTCCTGTCATTCCTGCAGGAGGAATAAACTCAGGAAGAGAGATTGCTAAGTTTATGAAAATTGGGAGCTCCGCTGTTCAAATCGCTACTAGGTTTATAGCGACAACTGAGTGTGATGCAAGTGATGAATATAAACTTATGATTGTGAATGCTAAGGAAGAGGATATTGTACTTGTACCTTCTCCAGTTGGACTACCAGGAAGAGCTATAAGAAATACTTTTACTAAAGCCTTGAAAGTTGGAAACTTCAAGCCCCGATTTTGTGTTGATTGTTTAAGAGTTTGCGCAAAGAAGGATATCCCTTACTGCATTACTGAAAAGCTTGGAAATGCAAGTGGTGGAGATGCTGAAAACGGATTGGTATTTTCTGGAGCTAAAGCATATTTAATAGATAAAATGGCTACAGTGAAAGAAGTGGTAGATGAGTTAGTTGTTGATTATTTGTATGGTTTAAGGGAATCTAAATAACTACGACAAATTTCGATAATGTTAGACATACTTTGAAATTCAAACTACCTTGACTTAAAAGTGAATTACGAGTATAATATATTTGCTTTATGGAAGGGGAAATATACTATGTTTGAAAGAGTAAAAAGTATAATTGTAGAGAACCTAGGAGTTAATGAAGAGGAAGTAAATATTAATTCTAAATTGGCTGAAGATTTAGGAGCTGATTCTCTAGATGCAGTTGAATTAATAATGGCTATAGAAGATGAGTTTGACATTTCTATCAAGGACGAAGATGCGAACAATATGAGATCAGTTCAAGATATTCTGGACTATTTAAATAAACTATAAAAGCCCCTAGCGATAGGGTTTTTTTAAAAAATTAGAGAGGTTCTTTTTTTATTGAACTAGGAGGAAGTTTGAAATGGATTTAAAAGTAATTAAAGAGTTGATTAAGAGTTTTGAGAAATCAAATGTTCATAAGTTAGAAGTAGAGCAAGATGGACTGAAAGTTAAATTAGAAAAAGAAGATAAACAGTATACTGTTGTTAGTGAAGGCTTAGTGCCTCAAGCGTTACCGCAAGTGAGTCAGAATACTGTAGCTGATAAATTGTTAGAAGAAGTTGACAATGGTATTAAAGTTGTCGCACCTTTGGTTGGGACATTCTATTCTGCTTCTACACCAGAAGCCGAACCCTTTGTAGTTAAAGGATCTGTGGTTAAAAAAGGACAAACAGTATGTATCATTGAGGCGATGAAGGTAATGAACGAAATCTCTGCTCCTCATGATGGAGTAATAAGAAGTGTAGTGGTTAAGAATGGTTCTATGGTGGAATTTGACGAAGTTATAATGACTATCGAGTAGGAGGACTTGTTATGTTTCATAAGATATTAATTGCAAACAGAGGAGAAATAGCCGTTCGAATTATTAGAGCCTGTATGCAAGAGGAAATAGAAACTGTGGCTGTCTACTCAACTGCGGATAAAGAATCTATACACGTGCAACTTGCAGATGAAGCTGTATGTATTGGGGGACCAAGTTCAATGGACAGTTATTTAAATATGCAAAATATAATAAGCGCTGCTGTTAATACGGGTGCTGATGCAATTCATCCAGGTTTTGGTTTTTTAAGTGAAAACTCTAAGTTTGCAAGTCTGTGTAAAGATTGCGGGATAGTATTCATCGGGCCAAGTGGTGACGTAATAGATAAAATGGGTAACAAGGCAATGGCAAGGGAAATTATGATTGCTGCTGGAGTTCCGGTAGTACCGGGAAGCGAAGGTGCAGTTGAATCTGTTTTTGCTGGTATGATTGTTGCTAAGGAAATAGGGTATCCAGTATTAATCAAAGCTAGTGCTGGTGGTGGCGGACGCGGTATGCGCGTTGCTGAAAGTGAAGAAGTTTTTAAGAATGCGTTCGAAACGGCTCAATTAGAGGCGAGGAATGCTTTTGGTGATGATACGATGTATATTGAGAAATTTGTACTTGATCCTAAGCATATAGAGTTTCAAATATTAGCTGATAAGTACGGGAATGTCGTTCACTTAGGTGAAAGAGATTGTTCTATTCAAAGAAGAAATCAAAAAGTAATTGAAGAAGCACCGTGCGGACTTATAAGTAAATCCTTAAGAGATCAAATGGGTGAAGCGGCTATCAAGGCTGCAAAGTTTTCTAATTATGAGAATGCTGGAACTATTGAGTTTCTATTAAGTGAAGATGAGTTTTATTTTATTGAAATGAATACTCGTATTCAAGTAGAACATCCTGTTACTGAAATGATAACAGGTATCGATATTGTTAAGGAGCAAATTAAAATTGCTGCTGGACTACAATTATCTTATAAACAAAGTGATATTGAATTCAATGGTCATGCCATTGAATGTAGGATTAATGCTGAAAATCCAAAACTTAATTTTAGACCAAGTCCTGGAACTGTGAGTTTACTTCACGTGCCTGGAGGGTTTGGAATTAGATTTGATAGTGCACTTTATCAAGGTTGTACCATTTCTCCGTTTTATGATTCGATGGCAGGAAAACTAATTGTTCATGCAGAAGATAGACAATCTGCGATTCGAAAAATGAGAAGTGCTATTGAAGAAATAATTATAGAGGGAATAGAGACGAATTTATCTTTTAGTTATGCAATACTTCATTCTAGAGAGTTTATCGAAGGAAAATTTAATACAGGTTTTGTTGCTAAAAACCTGGAGAAGTTATTGGAGACTGATATATAATGAGTATCGCTAGTCTTCTAGAAGAAAAGAAGTTATTAAGAAAAAGATATAAAGACTCTCAAAAGAAGTATTCAAAAAGTAAAGTAGAGATTCCTGCAGGATTGTATGACAAATGCAACAAGTGTGGGGAGATGTTATTAATAGAGGATATTATTAGCAATTCATTTACATGTGATAAATGTGGGCATCAGTTTAGAATGAGAGCCGTAGATAGAATAAAAATAACTGTTGATGAAGGAACTTTTAGTGAAAAAGGATTTGGATTTATCACATTAAATCCACTTGATATTGAAAATGATTTTCCTGATCGCTTAATTCCATCTGATTTTGTTTTTTATTATAATATTTCAATGCCTGAACATATCACACTCACCATTGGAAATTCCCAGGTTCATGTATTTTTAGAAAAAGTGCGTGGGAAAGCCAGAGAACGGAATAAGATATTTCAAATTCACAATAAGTTCCTTATGCAAAATAAGGCAATTAGAGAAAAAGAAAATGATATAAAAGAGCTTGAAGATAAAATACAATCTATACACGATCAGTACCGTGAAGAGTACTGCCAGTGGCGAACAACAACAAAAGAACTTGAAGAAAAGATTAAAAAACTTGATGAAATAATCACTGAAATAGATAAAATATTCGCCGTGCCTGAATTTAGAAGATATCATGAACTTATAGAAGATTACATAAAAAGCAAGTACACGAAAAAAGAATCAGAGAACATGCACAAGCCGTTATGGAACAAATTACAGCGATATAAGGAGACTCATATTAAGATAATAAAACCAATGGGAGAAAGAGAGGACGCTCTGTTTAAAGAAAAAAATTCTATTGGTAATTACTTCGATTTGACTAAAAAATTAGAAGAACTTCCTTCTGAAATTCAGAGAGATTTACAGAATTTAGTAGATAGAATAAGAACTTGTGATGGCTCAGAAGAGCAATCAAAACTTTTTGAAGAATCACTCCCGGTTAAAATTAAGATTCTCACCAGGCAAAGCCTGAAATCAAACAATCCAGGGTTACGCACCCTGTTGAGACTATCTGCAGGTCAAGCTCTTACTGATGTGGCGAAAACGTTCTTAATGCGATGCTGACGACATTGCTGATTGTCTACAAGCCACTCAGTTTGGCAATATTCCATGATGAATACTAGCTCGACTGAAAAAAGTTCTAGGAGTACAAGCCGTAGACTTTAGGGAAAAGAGCTTTTATTCTTTCTATACCCTTAACCTCATTATGAAATCCATGCTTTTCAGATAGGTCTAAAACCGGGAATATAAAAATGAAAAACCTGCTGCCAGCACTACCCATATCTACCCTGACTCGATCCAGGGCTATTTTAATATCGTGTGCTTTTCTTCTCTTTATGATAACGCTTCCGGTACTGGCTGAGACAGAACCGGATGCAGCAGCTATCGACTGGTTTAAACTCGGCATGGGTCTGTTTGGCGGACTTGCCATGTTCCTGTTTGGTATGGAGCAGATGTCCGACGGGCTCAAGGCAGCTGCAGGAGACACGCTAAAGGATGTACTCTCACGCTTGACCAAGAATCGATTTATGGGTGCGTTGACCGGTGCCTTTGTTACTGCGGTACTTAATTCCTCATCGGTCACTACCGTACTGGTAGTCGGATTTATTTCTGCCGGTTTTATGACACTCACCCAGTCGGTAGGTGTCATCATGGGGGCCAATATTGGAACGACGGTTACCGCCTGGCTGATTGCCATACTTGGATTTAAGATAAAAATGAGTGCCATTGCCCTGCCGCTGGTTGGCGCAGGATTTTTACTCACCC
>CAJYBF010000039.1 GCA_913064935.1 uncultured Mollicutes bacterium | reverse complement strand
CCTTTATATCTCAGATGATTTTCTTAACACTGTAGACCTACCGACAACTTCCGTGACTTTTCCATGGGAAGTAACCATTGATAATATAGAGAATGCTATGGATAATGGAATTGAATTAGCTCTTGAAACTAAAGTTATTAGCATTGTTAAAAACTCTAACTATACTGTAAATACTAATAATGGTAAATTCACTACTAAAATGATTATAAATGCTGCAGGAATACATGCAGAAAAAATATCTTCACTGGTTATGAAGAGTAATTTCAAAATTACCCCAAGACGTGGAGAATATTTCGTTATCGATAAAGATACCAAAGTTGTGAACAATGTTATTTATCCCTTGCCAACGGAAAAAGGTAAAGGAATAATCGCAACTCCACAAATACATGGTAATACCTTGCTTGGACCTACTTCTGAATTTGTTGATGAAACAGATGCTTTTGATACTTCAAGAGAAGGTCTTGATTACGTTAGGAAGAGCATCGGTGGTTCAATCAAGAATGTTCCGTTTCATAAAATAATTAGATCGTTTGCTGGTAGTAGAGCATCTTCTAATAAAGGTGATTTCATTATTGAGGAAAGTATTGATAATTTCATTAATGTTGCTGGAATTGAATCTCCAGGCTTAACTGCCGCTCCAGCTATTGCTGATTATGTAGTGAACGAACTTGTCGCTAATAAATTTAAACTAACCAGAAAAGATGACTGGAATCCACTAAGAAGAAAAGTTACTAGAATGAATGGGTTATCAAATGAAGACAAAAATGAGATTATAAAAAATGATAGTAAATATGCAAATGTTGTATGTCGTTGTGAGAACATTACCGAAGGCGAGATAGTAGAATCTATCCATAGAAACTGCGGTTCTAAAACTGTCACCGGTGTTAAAATGAGAGTAAGACCAGGCTCAGGAAGATGTCAAGGTGGTTTCTGTCAACCTGAAGTTTTGAAAATTCTATCACGAGAATTGGAAATTGACCCTATGAAAGTACTATATAAGAAAAAAGGATCAAATATCTTAGTCTCTAGGACAAAGGAGTAAGCTATGAATAATTATGACATTGTAGTTGTTGGTGGAGGAAGCGCAGGGCTTGCAGCAGCGATAGAAGCAAATAAAAATGGTATTGAAAAAGTATTACTAATAGAAAGAGATATTGAATTAGGAGGAATTCTTCTTCAATGTATTCATAATGGATTTGGATTGAAGGTATTTAAGGAAGAACTTACTGGCCCGGAATATGCAGAAAGATTTGTTAATGAATTGAAAGATATGGGTATTGAGTTTAAGTTGAATACATTAGTCACTAAAATAAATCCTGATAAAACTGTTGAGTACGCAAACGCAGAAGAGGGATTTATACAAATCCAAGCGAAGGCAATAATTCTTACAATGGGTTGTTATGAAAGAAGTGCTGGCGCTATTAATATTCCTGGTAATAGACCCTCGGGAATTCTTACTGCAGGAACTGCTCAAAAATATTTAAATATTGATGGGTACTTAGTTGGAAAAAGAGTGTTCATACTTGGTAGTGGAGACATTGGGCTGATTATGGCAAGAAGAATGACACTAGAAGGTGCCAAAGTATTAGGTGTTGCTGAACTACAACCTTACTCAGGTGGTCTTACTAGAAATATCGTACAGTGTTTGGAAGATTATGATATTCCACTATATTTAAGCCATACTGTGTCAAAGATAGTAGGGGATTCTAAATTAGAAAAAATAGTAGTTTCTAAGGTTGATGGATTTACGCCTATACCTGGAACTGAAATGGAATTTGAAGTAGATGCATTGCTATTATCAATAGGATTGATTCCAGAAAATGGATTAAGTGAAGCAGCAGGTATTCTGATAGATAATAGAACAAAGGGAGCAATCGTTAATGAATCGTACGAAACCAGTGTTGAGGGGATTTTTGCTTGTGGGAATGTATTACATGTACATGATCTGGTAGATTTCGTGACAGCGGAAAGTAGACGTGCAGGAGTTGCAGCTGCTAAATATATCAAAAATGAATTGATAAAAGGTAAATCGTTTGAAACGAAGCCCTTAAAAGGAATTAACTATATCGTTCCTAACAAAGTTAACATAGATAATCTAGATGATAAGCTTGAACTTTTTATGAGAGTTGATGCTGTTTACAAGGATGTTGTTATTAATGTTTATGGAGACGGTACTTTAATTAAAACAATGAAGAAGAAACACTTAGCTCCAGCTGAGATGGAATCAGTTAAATTAAAAGTTTCTGAGATTAGTAATATAAAAGATTGTATTGAAATTGAGGTGCTAGTATGAAAAAAAGTATGATTTGTATAGTATGTCCAATAGGTTGTCATTTGGAGGTTGAATCTTCGAGTGATGAATTCGTAGTTACTGGAAACCAATGTAAAAGAGGACCAGTATACGCACAAAAAGAACTGACTAGCCCAACTAGGCCTATTACAAGTACAGTTAAAATAGAAAATGCTATATACAATAGACTTCCAATTAAAACTAGTGGTGAAGTACCTAAAGCAAAAATAATGGATGTAATGAAAGAGATTAATAAATTATCTTTTAAAGCTCCAATTAAGTGCGGAGATGTTCTTTTGAAAAACGTCTTAAACACTGGAGTAGATATTATAGCCTCAAGATCACTTTAAGGAATATGAGCGGTAAATATAATGTGTTTTTAAACTAGAGAGTCTTAATATTCTCTAGTTTTTATTGTGTGCCTGGCATGTGTGTCAACTAAGTGATGAAAGTTCACTACACAAGTTGATGGTTACTAAGTGTTAGCTAGAAGCAAGGGTGTCCATCGCGAGGTGGAATCTGAAGGAAGCTCGAGGCAAAAGTTCGGTCCGAGGAACACGAACCACATTAGGCGGGATTAGTGGATGAGTTTGCAATACAAAACAAAGTCCAATCCCATCTATTTATACCAAAGGTATAAGTAAAGAAACTAGTAACGTAAATGTGGCGGATATATGAACTGAAAGTGGATACACTTACCCAGGGAGGTCTCATTATCTATACCAAATACTTGTGGTGACACAAGAATGGATAGCGAGAAGTCAGCAGAGGTCATAGTAGTTAATGAAAATTAATGAAGGACCGAACAATTTACACGTTCCAAAGTGTAAAATACATTATGTTTGTGGTGAAAACAAACTGAAAGCAACACTGTTTAAAACACAGTCGAGTGAGTATGTCCACATAAGCATAATGACATAGAAATGGAGGGAACAACTAATGGAACTACTTAAGCAGAATGCAAAGCATTCAGCACTACTAGAAATTGTTTTAAGTAATAAGAATTTAAACGTAGCGTATGAAAGAGTTAAGGCAAACAAAGGTGCGCCTGGTGTTGATGGTGTGACAGTTGATATGCTTTCTAACTACTTGTGCGAAAACAAAGAAAAACTTATTGATGAAATCAATACAAGAACTTACAAACCATCACCAGTGAAAAGGGTAGAGATACCTAAACCTGATGGTGGTGTAAGAAAGTTAGGAATACCAACAACTTTTGATAGACTAATCCAACAGGCAATAATGCAAGTATTAAGTCCCATTTATGAAAAACAATTCAATGATAACAGTTTTGGCTTTAGACCAAAAAGAAGTGCGAAAGACGCCATAGAGTTGTGTAAACAAAATATAGATGAGGGATATAAATATGTAGTAGATATTGACTTGGAGAAGTTCTTCGACAAGGTTAATCACGACAGATTAATGACTACAATAAATAACACTATTAAAGATAGTGATTTACTAAGCCTGATACGTAAGTATTTAGTAAGCGGAGTCATGGTAAATGGAGTAGTAATTTCGAATGACGAGGGAACACCACAAGGTGGACCCTTAAGTCCATTATTATCAAATATCGTATTAAACGAATTAGATAATGAGTTAACCAAAAGAGGACATAAGTTTGTGAGGTATGCTGATGATGTATTAATCTTTGTGAAAACGGAACGTTCAGCAAATAGGGTAATGGAAAGAATTACTGATTTTATTGAACGAAAACTAAGACTCAAAGTGAATCAAACAAAGAGTCGAGTTGTACCATATACTAAGATAAAATATTTAGGGTTTGGATTTTATCAGAATGGAGAGTGTACCAGGAGTACGAGTACACCAAAAGTCGAAATTACGTTTAAAGGAAAAGATACAAAAACTAACTAGTAGAAGTTGGTCGGTATCTTTGGATTACCGATTAACGAAAATCAAGCAATTAGTAGTAGGATGGTGTAACTATTTCAAAATAGCAAACTGTAAAGTGTTTCTAAGTGAAATAGACCAAATGATTCGAAGGAGAATTAGAGCGTGTATATGGAAAACTTGGAAAAGAGTAAAGACACGTTTTAAGAACTTGAAGAAACTAGGAGTTAATAAATATAAGGCTTGGGAATGGGCAAATACCCGAAAAGGATACGCTCGAGTCTCAAACAGTTTTATATTAGAAACTACTATTACAAATGCGAGATTAGAAAAACGCGGATTGATTTCCGCGTTCAAGTATTACAGTTCTATTAGGTAAATTGAACCGCCAAGTACCGAACGGTATGCTTGGTGGTGTGAGAGGTCGGTAATTAAACTAATTAATTACCTCCTACTCGATTTACATAATTTTTATGTCCTTGAAAGCGCTTTAATTTTGTTGTATAATTGAAATGTCACACAGTGTGACAAATCTAAATATGAGGTGTAATTATGCGTAAAATTATTAACTTAAACGATTATTGGCTGGTTAGAAATAAGTTAAATGGGAAGAATTATCTAGTCAATGATGGAATGGAACTTGTCAATATACCGCATACAGTGGTTGAGACTCCATTCAATAACTTTGATGAAACAAACTACCAAAGAGTTTCTTCGTATAAGAAAACAATCACAGTTAGTGAAAAATTTAAAGGTAAAAGAGTAATCTTAAACTTCGAAGGGGTTATGACTTATTCAGAGGTTTATATAAATGATTTACTAGTATCAGTACACAAAGGCGGATACACTCCGTTTAAGATTGATATTACAGATAATATTACAGTAGGTGAGGAATTCACTATTTTCGTGAAGGTCGATTCTAATGAGAGAAATGATATTCCTCCATTTGGTTTCGTTATAGATTACTTAACCTATGGTGGAATCTACAGAGAAGTATATTTAGAAGTAGTAGAAGATACACATATAGATAAAATGTTTATTAAAACTTTGAATGTCCTTGATACACCAACACTGGATATTGATTTATTTATTAACAATCCAACTAACAAAAAAGAGGAATTGCTGTTTAATATTTTAGAAAAGGGTAAATCAGTTTATAAATTCAAAAGGGAAGTCGATGTAAAAAGAAAGATAAACATTACTCAAGAGTTTGCAGATGCCAAGCTATGGGATTTAGATAACCCAAACTTATATTCACTAGAAGTTACTATCGTCGATGATACATATGTAGATAGATTTGGATTTAGAGAAGTTAGAATAAATGAATCAGGGTTTTTCCTTAATGATGACCATATAAAACTTATTGGTCTTAATAGACATCAGTCATATCCATATGTTGGGTATGCAATGCCAAAGAATGTTCAAATGAAAGATGCAGATATATTAAAATATGAACTTGGGCTAAATACAGTTAGAAGTAGTCACTACCCACCAAGTAAACATTTCCTAGATAGATGTGACGAAATCGGATTACTTGTCTTTAATGAGATCCCTGGTTGGCAACACATAGGGGATGAACAGTGGCAAGAAATTGCAGTTAAGAACGTAGAAGAAATGATTGAAAGAGATTTTAACCATCCAAGTATATATATTTGGGGTGTGAGAATAAATGAATCAGGCGATAATGATGAGTTTTACACTAAAACAAATAAATTAGCTAGAGAACTAGATAATACGAGACCCACAGGAGGAGTTAGATTCATTTCTAAGAGCAATCTTTTAGAAGATGTTTATACAATGAATGATTTTAACCACCGTGGTCACAACGAAGGATTATTGCTTCCAAAGAAGATAATGGGTAAGAAAGCACCATATATGGTAACTGAGTATAACGGACATATGTTTCCAACCAAAAAGTTTGATGACGAGGCTCATCGAATCGAACATGCATATAGGCATCTAAGAGTTCAAAATGATAATTATAAGTATGATCAATCAGCTGGAGCTATCGGTTGGTGTATGTTTGATTACAACACACACAAAGACTTTGGTTCAGGAGATAAGATTTGTTACCACGGTGTTATGGACATGTTTAGAATTCCAAAGTACGCAGCAAGTGTATATGCTTCACAAGGGAAATATGGTGATGTTTTGGAAGTATGTTCTTCACTTAACCAAGGAGAATATGCAGCAGGTGAAATACCACCAGTAACGATTTTTACAAATTGTGATTATGTTAAATTCTATAAGAATGACCTTTATATAAATACATTTTACAAAAACACTAAAGAATATGCCTACATCCCTAATGCTCCTATTATAGTAGATGACTTTATTGGGGATTTAATTGAGAAGAATGAAAAATTTTCAAAAAAAAGACGCTTTGAAAGTAAAAAATGCTTTGAACGCAGTTGTGAAATATGGTCAGGACAAACTACCTATTAAACACAAATTGAATGCAGCTCTAGTAACACTTAAGTACAAACTTAAGTTTGAAGATCTATATCATTTGTTTGGTAAGTATGTTGGTAACTGGGGAGATTTAAGCATTAAATTTAAATTTGAAGGATATAAAAACGATGAGTTAGTCAAAACTGTCGTGAAAGCGCCAGTCTTTAAACCGACTTTAAGTGTTAAGGCAGATACTACTGAGCTTATCCACGGGGATACCTATGACGCAACTAGAATTGTTATTAAGTGTGTAGATGAACACGGTAATGATTGTACTTATGCATTTGATTCAATAAGGCTAGAAGCCAGAGGCGTTGAGATTATAGGACCTAAAAATATAAACCTTATTGGTGGGAGCACAGGATTTTGGATTAAGAGTATAAAAAAAGGTACTGGATCTGTAAGAATAAGCAATGTTAATTTGGGTGAGGAAGTACTAGAATTTGAAACTAAGTAGGTAGGTGATTTTTTGAACTTAATAAATAAAAAGAAAATTATTGAAAGAGCCTTAGAAATATTTGTAGTAAACGGAATAGCTGAATCTTCGATGAAGCAGATTGCTGAAGCTAACAACTATGACCGTCGAACTCTTTACAGATATTTTGGGAGTAAAGAGGAAATTGTTCTAGAAGTGATTATTAATGTGCTTAAGGAATGGAATGAGTTTCAATCTACTACATTTAATTCATTAAAGGGAACGGGTATACAAAAGTTTAAAGATTTTTACTCTATACTTTTAAGGAATGATGATAAGGATAATCTAATAAATCTGATTACTGGATTTGATACTATATTTTCTTTAGATGACTTTGCTGAAAAGGAAAATCATATAAAGTTTGTTGATGCTTATTATGAAGAGGCAATGTTTCCAGTTGAATTACTTAAACAGATTCTTAAAGAAGGAATTGATGATGGAACGATTGTAGATATTGATATAGATGAAACTGCACAAGTAATTCATAATGTCATTTGGGGTGTAGTTCAAAAGGGAGCGTCTTCGAGTAAGAGCATAAACGATAAACTAAAGATAGATTTTAGGACCATTACTTACAAGCAGTTAGACATGTATGTTGATTTATTAGGGGGTAAGCGATGCTTAAGTTAAAAGACGGTTGTTTCACTATAGAAACAAAAGACACTAGGACTATAATTGATGTTTTCGATAAATTACATTTATCTCAAGTGTAATACGGAACGATATTAGTGTTTGAAGATATTAGCGATTT
>CAJYBF010000038.1 GCA_913064935.1 uncultured Mollicutes bacterium | reverse complement strand
GGTAGGTGGCCAAAACAAGCCCTATAAAATAAGCACTAATATAATCTTCTTTTTCAATATTTATAGCAAGTAAGATCATTAATGGTGTCAATATGGCCAAAGGTAACAACCAGCTAATTAAAAACATCTTCATCTACACTCCTTGTGAATTATGATAAGTTCATTATATAGGAGTATTCTTAAACAGCAAAGTAATTAAGTAGCTTGTTCACTTTATTTTATTGATGTAAAAAGTAAAAGTAGTTAAATCAGTCAAGCCCCTAACGTGAGAAGCTTATTTTGATAGTGCGATTCTCTCTTTACACGCTTGTCTATCATTGATAATGTCTTGCATGATATTATAACCATGATTGAGTGCTAGGGCAATGGAGCCACCAAGAGATCCTGCTATATCACCTGCAACATAGATACCCTCACTGTTGTAGTTTTTCTCATCGACTACGGGCTTGCCTTTTTCGTCTGTTATCACAGGCGTGTTGCTTAGGAACTCTGTGGGAGTTGAACCCCCAAGCGCATAGATAATACGGTCATAAAGATGCGAACTACCATCACTAAACGCTACCTTGCATCTGCCTTCAACGTCTTCAACGCCAAGAATGTCTACACCCAGTTTCATCTCAATCCCGCCTTTTGAAGCCGCATCCAAAAGATTTTTTCTATTTTTTGGGTTTGGTCGGGTCAATTCCTCTTTTCTGTAGCTAAATGTAACCTTGTTGTCTGCATGTATAAAGTAGGCAAACTCAGCAGCACTGTCGCCTCCCCCAACGACTAAGACCTCTTCATCCCCCTTACAGTCAGAGATGTTGTGCTGGATCTTTGTTTTTAATGTTTTTGGCAGATCATACTCCGGCTTGTTAGGTTTGCCCATCTTTCCTATAGCGATTACAAGACAAGATGTGAGGTAACTTTCATTTGTAGCTGTAATGACCTTGAAAAGTTTTTCTGCCTTTTCTATCTTTACAACCTCAGTGTTGAAGTGGGCATCAAGGAGGTGCTCTTTAAGAGCCTTTTCAAAGATATTGAGTGTATCATCTTTTGTGCCATCATCAAAATCTATATGCCCCTTAAGGTCAACACTGATGCCTTTCCAGTCTCGATCAACAGGTTTTTTATCATCAAAATATTTTCTGATCGTTGCAGAGTGGTTGGATGTTTTTTCAAAAAGAACTATATTTTCAAGCCCAAATATAAGACTCTCAACAGCCGTTGCTATACCGGCCGGACCGGCACCGATAATCGCGATGTCATATTGTTTTTGCATACTTGACTCCTTTTTATAAAAAATAAATCATCTCATACTATTTAAATAAATAATTATATCGTAGCGTTAGTTTGTTTAATTACAGTCTCTAAGATGATAAATATCAGAAGATAGGCGAAGTGATATTTTGCATCCTTGATAGTAAATTCAACCCAATCATATCACCCTTGATTTATAAGCCCATTAAGCATTATTGCTAGTTAAAATTTCTATATTAAAGAAAGAAACAGTTCTAGTCTTCTCTGAAATACACTATTTTAGCTCTCTTACTCAAGTTTTGATGGCTATTATATTCAATAGAATGGAGATTCACTCACAGGGGTGTACTTCAAAATTGTATAATGTCACATGGCTAAGGAAAATAAAATGCTCTTAAATAAAAAAGAAGTGACAACTATAAAACTAACAAACTTTACACAATCTATAGAAACAATCCAAACACGTCAAGAAAAAGAACGACAAAAAAAGATAAAAGAGAATGAGGATTATATTGAGTGTAAAACTATTGTCGACTTAAACCAGTAGCCAATGCCATCTCTTTTCATAAAGCAATATTCATCCCTCTGCCCTATTTTTCCAAAGTTTTTTACGCTATTTAAATTACATCAACTTGTCCTCTTTATTTTTAATGTCCAATATTTTAAAAATTGAAGATTGATGACCTGACCCTAATTTTTAGTATGATAAAGTAAGATTGCTTTATAAAGTGTTATTGCTGACGTCATCTCACCTGAGTCTACCATAGGGGACATAATGACTTTTGATCCTATGAATAAACAAGAAGCCAGTCAAATACAACTTAAACTTACTTACCAGAAAGAGAGAAAACCACTATGGATTGTAGAATGTTTAGACAATGTTAGTTCATTTTTATGACATAGGGAAATTAAAGTAGCCTGTCCCCTTTATTTTAAAAGTAATAGTAATCACCTGATCCCTAGTTTCTTAAGCTTATTGAATTATAATTAAGATATTTCAATAAGGTCTTTAAATGAAAGAACGTGCGTTAAAATTAATTCAAATAGCAAAAGATAAACAGTTAACCACTTTAAATTTAGGAAGATGCGGATTAAGAGAATTACCCGATGAACTCTTTGAACTCACTTGGTTAGAGGAACTTATTATTAGTGACATCTATCATGAATACAATTATGAGAAGAAGAAATGGGATAGTATAGGGCGGGATTTTAAAGGTGAAAAAAATCATATTGCTACTTTGCCAAGCTCTTTAACCAAACTAGTTAATCTAAAAAAGTTAGCTATAGGAGAATCTACTTGGAAAAATAAAGGTAAAGTGGAAAATAAACTCGAAGATATTTCATTATTAAGCGAGTTGAAAAACTTAACTTTTCTTTCCTTAGAAGACAATGAAATAACAGACTTGAGACCATTGTCAACTCTGTCTAAACTTACTGAGCTTATAATTCCTAGTAATAATATTAGTGATCTAAGTCCATTGTCAAGGCTATCAAATTTAAAGGTACTCGTAATTTTTGGCAATAAAATCAATGATATCTCTCCATTAGCTAATTTGTCACTGTTAACAAATGTTTTAGCTTCAAATAATAATATTACTGATTTGACGCCGCTTGCAAGTCTTTCAAATCTTGTAAGTATTAGTTTAAATAGAAATAATATTTTTGATGTGGAACCATTGTCAAAGCTCTTGAATCTCGATAGTGTTAACCTTGGTGATAATCAAATTACGAACTTAAAGCCATTAAAAAGTTTAATTAGCGAAAAGTTTCCTTTTGTATTAAATAGACATATTAGTTCTAGAAGCGGAATAAGTGTAGAAAATAACCCTCTAGAGCATCCTCCTATACATGTTATTGAACAAGGAGGACAGGCAGTACTAACCTATTTTAATGACTTAGAAAGACAAGGGACTGGAAAGTTAAATGAAGCTAAGTTAATTATAGTAGGTGAACCTGAATCTGGTAAGAGTACTTTGATGGAAACTTTATTTGACTATAACTATTTACCTCCAGAAACCTCTGCAAGTACGTTGGGTATTGAGGTACGGGAAGGTTGGCAATTTCCACATCCAAAAAGAAATGGAGCTATGTTCTCAGCTAATATATGGGATTTTGGTGGTCAGCAGATACAATATATGACTCATCAATTTTTCTTAACTTCTGGAGCAGTATATGTACTTGTCTCTGCCAATGACCGTAAAGAAGCAACAAATTTTCCATATTGGTTCAAAATAATTCACTTGCTAGGTGAGTCAAGAGGCGTTTACAGCCCTGTGCTTGTAGTTCTCAATGAAAAAAATGATGAGCATAAATTTACTTTCGATAGGAAGTTCTTTGAAGAACGTTATCCTGAATTACAAATCGATGTTTGCCAAGTCGATTTACTAAATCGAAATGGTAAATTCGAAACAATGAATGAAACTATTAAATCTATGCTTACAGAATTACCACATGTAAATGATGAACGTCCAGCTAAATGGAATGATATACGCACTTCATTGCGAGATATTGCAAAAGAGCGTGCACATATTTCATTTGGAGAGTATGCAAGTATATGTAAAGAGCACGATGTTAATGATGAATCCAGTCAAAAAGTATTAAGTGGATACTTGCATCGAATAGGAAGTTTATTGCATTTTGTTGATGATGTCTTTTTACGTGACTTTATCATTCTTCAACCTCAATGGGCAGTAGATGCCGTTTATAGCGTTCTAATTGATATTGAAGTTTCCAATGCAGATGGTAAGTTTAAACAAGAAAAGCTTGATTCAATTTGGGATAAGTATAGTGTAGCAGAGCGTCGTAACCTTTTAAATTTAATGAAACAAGAGAATTTTGAAATTTGCTATGAATTAGAAAATGAAAAAGGCACTTTTATTGCACCTCAACTTCTTAACGCAAAACGCCCATTTTACGAATGGACGGATGTAAAACTACTTAAGTTTCGATTTCAATATAAATTTATGCCTGAAGGAATTATTACGCGTTTAATTGTGCGTCTTAGTCATCTTATTAGCAAAAATGACGATATTGACTTAGTGTGGAATAAAGGTCTTGTACTAGAAAGTAATAATTGTTCTGCTCAAATAATGGAAGAAGAAAATCGTGATGGACTTAAAGTAATTGATATAGCGATTACAGGTGATATAAATGAACGTAAATATCTACTTCATACTATACGAGAAGAAATAGAAAGAATTCATACAAAGTGGTTTAAAAATATTGAATCATTTCAGATGATACCATGTACTTGTGAATATTGTATAGATTCACAACATAAAGATTTGAAGTTTTTTGAATTTAATGCATTAAAACGTGCTCGAAGACATGGAAAAACAACTGTTGAATGTGATAGAGAATATCTAGATGTGTCGATACAATCCCTCCTTGAAGGTGTGTATGAGGCAAGTGAAATTGAAGAATCAATAGATTGTGATGACGAGTATAAATCTAAACCGGACATTAACATACATATTGATACACTGGAAAGAGCGATAATTGAAGTCCCTTTAGAGTTACAAGATAAACCAATAAAAGAAGAAAAATTCTATAAAGAACATTGGTTCATTAGCTTAGTTTCTGCACTTATCTTTGGGGGATTATTTTATATTTGGTCCCTTTCATTTCCAATTACTGTGATAGGGGGAGTTATAGTAGGGTATGTAGTTTATGCTCTTAATTATAAACGTCGTTACTGGAGAGCATCTATGATTGCATTTAGTTGGGTTGTATTAAATGCTCTTTCTTCTTCAATTGTTAGTGCTACTGGAATAACTGAAGAAAGTAACTTTTCCTTTTTGTTGAAATTTAATACAACTACAAATTCAATAATTACAGTAGGTGCTTTTTGTCTTATAATCTTATGGTCTTTCCTTGACTTTAAACAGGAGAATAAAAAATAAATTATTTTTAATGTCTTGTGAGGTTAAACGATTTAAAAAATGAACTTTTATTTGTCTTTCTCTTGATTTTTTTAGATTTAAGAGGGAGAATCTCCACTTATAAAATCACTTAAAACTGACTTATTAAAAATCAACCTACTACACGATTATTCTATTATTAATATCTTCTTTGATTGTACTTTTCTTCATTTTTAAAGAGAGTAAAAGTGATGGTGACTATCTTTCTCATAACTTAAATTCATCATAAAACTATGCTGTCAAATGATTACTATTACTTTTATTAGCCATCTAAAGTATAAATATAAATGTCCGCCTTTATCCATTCGCAACGCTCATGCTCTTTAAAGTTTATATACCGTAAGTAAGATGTTATCCATTTGATTGGTACGCTTCGCTACGTTTACACTATTTCCTTCTGCAGAATGCCCATGTACAGTTACCACACTTAGATCGGTACTGCATAACGGTGTGTTAAAGGATTTATACAGCTACTTGGGTGAGGCAAATGAAGTTAAAAGTTAATATCTAATAAATTGGTATTCTAGCAAAGTGATAAAAAAGTTTGATGGTTACTCAGTAGTAAGAAATTTAAAGAGTGGGATAGTAGCGAGGTTTGAATGAAGAAGTGTACGTTAGTACTCGACGATTGAAATAACGAAGCTAATGCCCCGCTATTTGAATTACGTGAGGGTTAAACCCCACATGGAACAAACAATTAAACAGATTAAACTGGTTTTACTGTTACGCCATACTTCTCTTCAGCAGTTGTACGTGCTTCCAAGTGATAGTTCTCGATCTCGTTGAAGTTAAGGTATTTGTATACTGCATCTTCTTTACCGGCAAGTTTAGCAGGAACAAGGTCCATATACTCTTTAACTGTCGGGATACGGCCAAGTTTAGCACACAGTGCTGCAAGCTCAGCAGAACCAAGATAAACTTGAGTACCTTTACCAAGCCGGTTGTCGAAGTTACGCGTAGACGTAGAGAATACTGTTGAACCTTGACGAGCTGATCCCTGGTTACCCATACACAAAGAACATCCAGGGATCTCTGTTTGTGCTTTGATGTCTTTGTAAACATCATAGTAACCTTCGTTGATCAGTTGCTGCTCATCCATACGGGTCGGTGGAACAACCCAGAATTTCTCAACATTGACTTCACCTTCTCCACGCATAACTTCACCAGCTGCACGGTAGTGACCGATGTTAGTCATACAAGAACCTAGGAATACTTCATCAAGAGGCGTTCCGGCAACTTCAGAAAGAAGTTTAACGTTATCCGGATCATTTGGACACGCTAGGATCGGCTCAGTGATCGTGTTAAGGTCGATTTCGATTACCGCTGCGTACTCTGCATCAGCATCCGGTTTCATCAATGTTGGGTTAGCCAACCACTCTTTCATCTTACCGATACGACGCTCAAGAGTCGTCTTGTCCTGGTAACCGTCTTCTACCATAGCTTCAAGAAGTGTTACGTTTGATTTGATGTATTCGATTACCGGCTCGTTGTTTAATAAAACAGTACAAGCAGCAGCAGAACGCTCAGCAGATGCATCAGAAAGCTCAAACGCTTGCTCAGCTTTAAGATCAGGAAGACCTTCGATCTCTAAGATACGTCCGGCAAATACGTTGATCTTACCCGCTTTAGGTACGGTTAAGTGACCTTGTTGGATAGCAACATAAGGGATAGCGTTTACAAGGTCACGTAGAGTGATACCCGGCTGCATCTCACCTTTGAAACGTACAAGAACTGACTCAGGCATAGTTAACGGCATAGAACCCGTAACCGCAGCAAATGCAACAGCACCCGATCCAGCAGGAAAAGAGATACCTAATGGGAAACGTGTATGTGAATCCGCACCTGTACCGACAGTATCAGGAAGAACCATTCTGTTCAACCATGAGTGGATAACACCATCACCCGTACGAAGAGCAACACCTGAACGGTTAGAGATAAAGTCAGGTAGTGAATGATGCATCTCAACGTCAGACGGCTTTGGATATGCCGCTGTGTGACAGAAAGTCTGAAGTACAAGGTCAGCATTGAAACCAAGTGCCGCAAGCTCTTTGATCTCATCACGTGTCATAGGACCCGTAGTATCTTGAGAACCAACAGTGTTCATCTCAGGCTCACAGTACATACCCGGACGAACACCGGCAAGACCAGAAGCTTTACCAACCATTTTTTGAGCAAGAGTGTAACCCTTACCTGTATCAGCAGGCTGCTCAGCAGTTAAGAACTTATCAGATGCAGGAAGACCAAGAACAGCACGCGCCTTAGAAGTAAGACCACGGCCAACGATCAATGGAACACGACCGCCCGCTTGAACTTCATCAGTGATAGTGTTAGGGTTTAGTTTAAACGTAGCAACAGTTTTACCGTTGATCTTCGCTTCACCTTTGTAAGGAAGAAGTGTTAAAACATCACCAGTCTCCATACCGGAAACATCCATCTCTAATGGAAGAGCGCCTGAATCTTCACATGTAGCAAAGAAGATAGGAGCGATAGTATTACCGATAACAACACCACCGGTACGCTTGTTCGGAACACCCGGAATATCTACACCCATGTGCCATTGAACAGAGTTAACACCTGATTTACGTGAAGAACCAGTACCAACAACATCACCAACATAAGCAATTGGGTGACCTTTAGTTTTTAGTTCTTTAAGAGTATCTAATGGGTTGTCCATTCTGTTAATAAGAAGAGAGTTTGCATGTAAAGGAATGTCAGAACGTGTGAACGCTTCAGATGCTGGAGAAAGATCATCTGTGTTTGTTTCACCTGGAACTTTATAAACAGTTACCGTAATTTCATCAGCGATTGGTG
>CAJYBF010000037.1 GCA_913064935.1 uncultured Mollicutes bacterium | reverse complement strand
ATGAAGAAAATCCACTTAAGGATCATTTTGTTCAAGTTACATTCAAAGGAAATGTAATTGAAATGTTTTATCTTATCGACATTACAAATAAATATGTTCATTTAGATTATGATGGTCATAATGAGTTTATTGTTCATGATGAAAACGTTGATATGATTGCGGCTGATTGCCCTGATCTTAATTGTGTTCATAGAGGACCAATTACGTATGACTCGTAAGTAAGAAATATTATATGTGCTCCAAACGGAATTGTAGTTTCAATTGTTGGAGGAAATCATGACACATTGGATGGGATTGTATAATCGATATACTTAAAATTGAAAATTTATCGTTCTTATACATCGAAGATGAAGGATTGGTACTGAGAAATATAAATTTGAATATTAAAAAAGGTGAATGGGTAACGATTCTTGGTCATAATGGATCAGGTAAATAAAAACTTAGTAAATTGATAGTTGGGTTGCTTAAAAAAACTGATGGCTCTATTAATGTAAACGGTAAAGAATTAGTTGAGGGCAATGAGTATGAAATCCGCGAATCTATTAGTATTGTTTTTCAAAATCCTGATAACCAATTTGTAGGTGCAACTGTAATGGATGATATTGCTTTTGGTTTGGAAAACAAATGCTTAGATAGAGAAGAAATGCATAGAAGAATTGATTTGTATAGTCGAAAAGTTAATATGCATGACTTTTTAAATAAAGAACCTCATAATTTAAGTGGTGGAGAAAAACAAAGGGTAGCAATCGCTGGAGCATTGGCGATGGATACAGACATCATCATATTAGATGAAGCTACATCAATGTTAGATCCAAGAGGTAAAAATGAGGTTATCGAAACAATAAAGAGTTTGCAAGATGGAAATAAAACGATTATTACAATCACTCATGAACTAAACGAAGCAGTGTTAAGTGACCGAGTTATTGTTCTTAATAAAGGTGAAATAGTTTTAAATGGTAAACCAAGTGAAGTATTCCAGCAAAAAGATGTAATTATTGAGGCTGGTCTAGATGTACTTCCTTCTTTAAAAGTTCTTGACAGACTGAAAGAAGAAAATATCGATAACGATAAGTTAAAGGAACTATTATGGGAATTAAGTTTAAAAATGTAAATTATAAGTATCCTGGAATAGGAGAAAGTCTATTCGCCCTTACTGATGTTAGTCTAAGCATTGAACCAAAGGGTGAGTTTATTGCGATCGTTGGACACACGGGAAGTGGGAAGTCTACTCTAATCCAACATATGAATGCTTTGTTGATACCAAATAGCGGTGATATTGACGTATTTGGAAATATCGTAAAAAAAGGAGAAAAATTAACTCCAATAAGAAAACGTGTTGGGATGGTTTTTCAATTTCCGGAATATCAATTGTTTGAAGAAACTGTTGAAAAAGATATAATGTTTGGACCACTGAATTTTGGGCTTTCTAAAGAAGAAGCAAGGGAAAAAGCCAAAGATGTAATCAAAGTGGTTGGGCTAGATGAAAGTTACTTAAGCAGGTCTCCATTTAACTTAAGCGGTGGAGAAATGAGAAGAGTTGCGATTGCTGGTATTTTAGCAATGGAACCAGAAATATTAGTTTTGGATGAGCCCACTGTTGGATTAGATCCACAAGGTCAAAAGAGTATTATGGATTTGTTTTTATCTCTTCATAAGAAGTTTAATAAAACAATTATTTTAGTTACACATAACATGGATGTTGTAAGTGAATATGCTAATAGAGTTATAGTTATGAAAAAATCAAAACTTGTTTTTGATGGATTACCAGTTGACTTGTTTGGTGATGATGAATTACTTCAGTCTTATGATTTGGATATACCGAAGTTAATGAAAATCATGAGAAGTATTAATTCCGAATTCAATTCTAAATTAAATGATACAGTTTTCAATCTTGATGACGTAGTATCTGAACTTAAAAAGTTATAGGTGAAATATGAGAATAATTATTGGACAATATCTTCCAGCTGATAGCTGGATTCATAAATTAGATCCAAGAGCGAAGCTTATAGCTTTGATTCTTTTGATTGCGACGACATTTGTAATCGGTAACTTGTACACGATGATAGGATTGTTAGTTTTCACTATTATCTTGGTTCAATCTTCAAAAATTCCTTTGTCAAGATTTATTAAGGGAATCGAATCTTTGGTTTTCCTACTATTTTTCACTGTTATATTTCAAATGTTATTTAATAAGAATGGTACTTTGCTTTTCTCAACTGATCTTAATCTTACTTGGTTAAACCTAGGAATTATAGTCATACTTATTGTAGGATACAACTTAGTAAAGAAAATGATAAAGAGACGTTTTATTTTCTTCTTGGCTACAGTAGCTTTGAT
The DNA here is from genome assembly GCA_913064935.1 of uncultured Mollicutes bacterium. Classification (GTDB taxonomy): domain Bacteria; phylum Bacillota_I; class Bacilli_A; order MAG-NZ; family MAG-NZ; genus Zrk6. The sequence goes on along the minus strand of CAJYBF010000037.1, from coordinate 5,683 downwards.
GGTTTATAGTTTAACATTTGATATGGGTGGATTGATTAAAGTATTTAATATATCTATTTACACTGATGCAGTAAAATTTGCAAGTTTCTTAGTGACGAGGATATTGATATTAGTGTCACTATCTAGTTTACTTACTCTTACGACTAAACCTACAGAATTAAATAATGGTCTTGAATCGGTTCTGAAACCGTTCAAATTAATTAAAGTGCCCACTGAGGAAATTTCGATGATGATTAGTATTGCATTAAGATTTATTCCAACGTTGCTTGATGAGGCTAATAAGATTATTAAAGCTCAAGCAAGTAGAGGTGTCGATTTTAAAGAAGGTACATTAAGACAAAAAATCGTTCAAATAATTGCACTATTAATTCCTATGTTCATCATCTCTTTCAAAAGAGCTGACGACTTAGCGAATGCAATGGAAGCAAGAAGTTATTTTCCTGGCAAGCCAAGAAGCAAGTTAGTTGATTTTAAATTTAGATTTGTAGATTATGCAGTATTGACATTCGCCATAGCATTAATACCAAGTGTGATTTTACTTGCCATATAGAATCAAGGCAACCGTTTCTTATGACGGGAAGAATTATTGTGGATGGCAAAAACAAATTAAGGATCCAACTATTCAAGGGAAAATAGAACAGAGTTTAAGAAAACTGCATGGTGGAACTGAAGTTCTTACATACGGAGCAAGTAGAACAGATGCAGGAGTTCATGCTAACAATCAAGTTTTTCATTACGATACAAAATTAGAAATGACTGAGTCTAAATGGAAAATAGCTATAAATAACTATTTACCGAATGATATTTATATAAAAACTATTGAGTTTGTGAATGAAGATTTCCACGCTAGATTTAATGTAGTGAAAAAAAGGTACAGATATTTTGTAAATACAAATGACTTTGATCCATTACTAAGAAATAGAATGAGCTTTGAAAGAAGAATTCTCGATTTGGCATTAATGGAAGATGAAGTCAAAAAACTGATAGGTAAACATAATTTCAAAAGTTTTACAGGTAGTTCTGTTTATGATAATTATGTTAGAGTGATTATGGAAGCAAGTATCATTAAAAACGATGGCGTACTAGAGTTTACTTTCGTTGGAAATGGATTCATGAGATATATGGTAAGAACAATGGTTGGAACCTTAGTAGAAATAGGCTATGGTAGAAAAAAAGACATTAATGAAATTTTATTGAAAGAAGACAGAAATTATGCAGGTAAAAGTGCAGATTCTAACGGACTATACTTAGATAAAATATGGTATTAGAAAGAGAGTTATTATGAGGGGACACTTTATTACATTTGAAGGCGGAGAAGGATCTGGAAAGACTTCTGTAATTGAATATCTAAAAGATTATTTCACTGACTTAGGCCACAATGTTGTTGTGACTAGAGAACCAGGTGGAATAGAGATTGCCGAGCAAATAAGAGATATAATCTTATCCAAAGAAAATACAGCTATGGATGAGTTGACTGAGGCGTATTTATTCGCTGCTTCAAGAAGACAACATCTTGTTGAAAGAGTTATACCTGAATTAGAAAAGGGATCAATGGTTCTATGTGACAGATTCGTAGACTCTTCAATTGTTTATCAAGGCTACGCTAGAGGGATAGGTATGGGGAAGGTTTTTGATATTAATAAAGTTGTTATTGGAGATTTCATGCCTGATTTAACATTGTTCTTCGATGTAAAACCAGAAATAGGATTGAAAAGAATAATGGATAACTCTAGAAACATGAATCGATTAGATTTAGAAAAAGTAAATTTCCATGGTAAAGTTTATGATGGTTATATAAAGTTGATGGAGAAGTATCCTTCAAGAATTAAAGCAGTTAATGCAGAGAGAGATATTGAGGAAGTAAAATTAGAAACGATAAAAATTGTGGAGGACTTCTTAAATGATCTTAAATAAATATAATGAGGTTCAGCCGAATGTTGTTAAAATTATGAAGAATAGTTATAAGAACAATCGTTTTAGCCACGCCTATTTATTTGAGGGTTCTAGAGGTACGTCCAAGTTAGATATAGCAACTGATGTCGCTAAGATGCTTCTATGTAAAGATGCTTGTGGTGTTTGCAAGACTTGTACGAGTATAGATATGAGAAGCCATCCTAATGTAATTCTAATTGAACCAGATGGACAAAATATCAAAAAAGGTCAGATCAAGAGTCTTATAGCTGAACTTAATAAAACGGCATTAGTTGAAGGACCGAAAGTATATATTATTAATCATATAGATAGAATGACTGCGAGTGCAGCAAATAGTTTACTTAAGTACTTTGAAGAACCGCACGATAATACATTTGCGATTTTAATAACTGAGAACATTCAGATGATTTTACCAACAATCATATCAAGAGCTCAAGTGATTACTTTTTCTAAAGCAAGTAATTCTACTGTTAGAGAGTCGTTGATTGAAAAAGGTATAAGTCTAGAGTTCGCTAGGATATTACCATTAGTAACAAATAACATTGATGAAGCTATAGTATTAGCTGACAACGAAGAGTTTAAGAAAATGTTAGATATAATTTATGAGCTAGGAAATATCTATGCAAATAAGTACCACAATGCTATTATTTATTTTAATGAACATGGCAAGTTTATCGATAAAAGTAATGTTGAATTGTTCTTAGATTTGTTACTTTATTACTATAAGGATATACTGAATTATAAAATCAAGATGGAATTAGTTTTTCCAGATGATAAAGCTTTAGGTATCTTAAGGCAAATTGATCTTAAAAAAGTAATCGAAAATGTTGAATTTATTATAAATGAAAGAAACAAGTTGAAGTACCATGCTAATGTTCCATTAATGCTGGATAGAATACTTCTAAAACTTGATTGGAGATAAAAATTATGAGTGGACATATTGTAGTTCCTATTCAATTTAAAAAAGTAGGTAAGAAATATCATTTTTCAACAAATAACATCGATTTAGCAATCGATGATTTTGTAGTTGTTGAGACTGCAAGAGGGTTAGAACTAGGACGCGTAGCTGATTCTATCAAAGAAATTAGCACAAGTGAAGTGGTATCTGAACTTAAGCCCATTTTAAGAAAAGCAAGTGATTATGATTTAAAGAAATATGAGGATAATAAAATACTTGCAGCAGATAATTTCATTTTATGCAAAAAGTTAATACTTGAACATAAACTTGAAATGAAGTTGTTAAGTGCTGAGTTTACATTAGATAAAAAGAAAATAGTATTTTATTATACATCTGATGAAAGAGTAGATTTTAGAGAATTAGTTAGAGACTTAGCAAGCAGAATCAAGACTAGAATTGAGCTTAGGCAAGTTGGAGAAAGAGATGGAGCTAAAGCATTAGGTGGAATTGGTTTTTGCGGAAGAGAGCTATGTTGTAGTACGCATCTTTGTCAATTTGATACTATCAGCATCAAAATGGCAAAGAATCAAAAATTATCACTTAATCCTACAAAAATAACAGGAGTATGTGGTAAGTTACTTTGTTGTATCAAATTCGAAAATGAAAACTATACTAGGCTTAAAGTTGGGTTACCTAAAGTTGGAAGCATGGTTGATACACCTACTTGTAAAGGATGTAAAGTTGTTGATATTGATATATTAAGACAAATGGTAAAAGTATCGGAACAAGGAAAATACGTTACGTATCCATTGGAAGAGATAGATGATGGAAGTAATAAATGATTTATTAGCATATGATGGTCTTAAAATAATACAAAGACAAGATATGTTTAACTTCTCTTTAGATTCTCTATTGTTAGGATATTTTGCACCAATTGGCTACAAAACGAAAAGAATTATTGATTTATGTACTGGGAACGCTCCAGTGCCGATGTATTTAACACTTAGAACAAATTTACCAATTGATGCTGTGGAAATTCAAGAAGAAGTATATGATCTAGCATGTAGATCTATCAAGATGAATAAGTTAGAGAATCAAGTAAACATAATTCACAATGATTTGATTGGGATACATAAAGAACTTGGAGTAAATAATTACGAGTTAGTTACTTGTAATCCACCTTGCTTTAAATTACTGGAATCAAGTAATCTAAATAAAAATGAATATAAAACAATTGCTAGACATGAAGTAGCGGCGAACATAGAGGATATTCTAATTGAGTCTAAAAGGTTACTTCAAAATAAAGGTTATCTTTCAATGGTCCATAGGCCAGAAAGACTTACAGAAATATTAAGGTTGATGAGTTCTCACGGTTTGGAACCAAAAACCATTAGATTTGTTTATCCTAAAAAAGGGACTATTGCTAATACAGTTTTGATAGATGCTCAAAAAGGAGCAAAAACTGGACTTAAAGTACTAGAACCGATATTTGTATATGAATATGGTGAGTATTCAGATATTATAAGAGAAGTATTTCACTATAAAAAAATTATGTTATAATTTATTAGAAGGGACTGATATTATGTTTTTAGATTTATTAAATAAAGAGGAAAAGCACAAGTTTCTAGATTTAGCTTTGCATATGACTCAAGCTGATGGAAATGTTGTAGATTCAGAAAGTCAAAGCGTTCAAAGAAAAATTAATTAAATTGGTGATGATGTAAATGTATATAAAACAAATGATTTTGAAGTAGCTATGAGATTATTTTATAATAACGATCAAATTGTTAAAAAAGAGGCTTGTTGAACACTAAAGGTATTAATTACATGATTCAATTATTAACTTTTCAGTTAAAGATAATAAAGCCCTTGTTCAATCAGGACGCAGTCGATTTTCGTTAGCGACGTTACCTGCAAATGATTTTCCTGCATTAGAGGCAATTAATAGTATTTATGAATTTGAACTCACTCAAAAAACATTACGAGATATCATAGATAAAACAGCATTTGCAATGGCGCAACAAGATGTTCGTTATTATTTAAATGGTTTAATGCTGGAGGTAAGCTCTAATTATTTACGAGCCGTAGCAACTGATGGTCATCGTTTAGCTTACAGTGAAAAAGAAACAAACGCAGATATTGCTGATATAAAACAAGTTATATTACCTAGAAAAGGCGTCTTAGAATTAATTCGATTACTTAAAGATACAGATGATTTAGTAAAAATAGTCTTAGGAAGCAATCACTTACAAATTGAATTTGACCAACTTCGGTTAACTTCAAAATTAATAGATGGTCGATTTCCAGATTATAATCGTGTCATGCCGATCGATGGAAAAAATGTAATGACAGCAGACCGTGATCAATTACGTCAGGCACTAATGCGAGCATCAATACTTTCCAATGAAAAATATATTGGAGATGTATTATTACAGAAATCTTATTCTCATGGTTTTCCTGAAATAATAAGGAAAGTGAATAACGGTGAGAAAGATAAATTCTTATATAAAAATAATCATGATGGATATATAGATTTATTATGCAATGAAATGATTCCGGCAGTTGCCGAGCAAGGAATAGCAATATATTGTGATGTATTTTGCGAAAATGGTTATTTCAATGTAAAACAATCAAAAAGAACATTAGAAACGGCTAAATCTTTTGGATTAATTCCAAGATTACATGCTTATGAATTTGAAGATTCAGGTGCTGCGGAATTAGCTGCTGAATTGGGAGCATTATCTGCTGATCATTTAATGGCTGTTAGCGATGTAGGCATAGCAAAAATGGCTGAAGCGAATATAACTGCAACTTTGCTTCCAGGTACAACATTTTTCCTCGGCTCAACTAATT
>CAJYBF010000036.1 GCA_913064935.1 uncultured Mollicutes bacterium | reverse complement strand
CATTAATTTTATCTAGTACATCCATAAGGCCAAACATGTTATTTTTGCTTTCTTTTGGCAAATAAGTAAACGCGTAAAGAGGTAACTTTGTTGGAGTTAAGATTAGGTTAAGCGGCCAACCACCACTACCAGTTAGTCTTTGACAAGCTTTCATATAAATACTGTCTAAGTCCGGTCTTTCTTCTTTATCAACCTTTATAGGGATAAAGTTCTTGTTTAGTATCTCCGCTACGTCTAAGTCCTCAAAACTCTCTTTCTCCATCACGTGACACCAATGGCATGTTGAATATCCTATACTCAAAAATATCAGCTTATTCTCTGTTATTGCTTGTTCCAACCGTTCGGTAGTCCAAGTACTCCAGTTAACTGGATTGTAAGCATGTTGTTGAAGGTATGGAGATTTTTCATTGACCAAGAAATTTCCTATCATATTTATCACCATAACTATTGTTTGACGATTCAACAATTTATATTAATTATTTTTAACAAGTTTTAAAGTAAAGTAAAAAGAGCTTAATCTAAACGATTAAGTTCCTTGATTATTTAATCTTGTTTTTCTTAACATAATAATTTAGTGGTAAATAGTAAATCGTTATGAAAGCAAACGCAGATAATCCATATGCAAATGGCCAAACCCAAACTGATGCATTTGGTACAAGATCAGACCACAGAATTTGCTCGTTAACATAATAGAAATCTTCGACATTATTCTCTTTTAACTCGACATCTACTGTTAGTTCCTTACGTTCATCAAATATGTGTATCATTAATTTTACATTTGATTTATCTTCCAATTTAGCATTAGCTGTATAAATACAAATGAAGTCCTCATCACAAATAAGCGTCCCGACTTCTGACTCATCAAGTTCCTTTTCGTTGATCATTAACTCTACTGTTGGATTACCCATCTCTTCTACCCAAGAGGAAATATCGACTTCAAATGTAGAGTTAGTAAACTCATTCAACTTTGCTCTTTCCTCATCAGCATATACAAACGGGATAAATGCATAAACGATTAAGACAGATGCAATCGTATAGTTTCTAACAGTCTTCCAAGTTGGTATATAGCCATCAATTACCACAACAAATACTGGCAATATTGCTAAAATCATGTGATCAATTGCATAAGTGAAGTCAGTATTACCATATAAGAAAGGATTACCACCTGGCGCAACTATGCTTACTAAGCCACCAACGGAAAAAGCAAATGCGAGTGGTCTTGTCCACTTATTTTGCTTAATTAAGTAGGCAATTGCAAAAACAGTTCCTACATGACATGGATAATGTAAGAAACCTAATAACTCTTTAGCATCGCCAGCGCCCCAAAGTAAACCCTCAAAATATCTAAAGTATTGAGATGTTAAAATTAAAGTTAGAGTAATAGCTAACACGAGTTTCTTGTTATTTGTAAAGAACTCTCTTTTCTTTATGATTAAAAATATAGAAAATGCTAAAAATCCATTCATTATAATCCATACTACAAAATCGTTACCTATCATCGCCTCACCCCTATAATAAAAATTATCACAATATTTGATATGATTCAATAAATAATGACGCGATATGCCTTACTATTGACCGACATAATTCGCTAAAAATAAAAAAACGAACCTAAGTTCGTTAATTTTTTCTATGGTGACCCGTACGGGATTCGAACCCGTGAATGCATGCGTGAAAGGCATGTGAGTTAAGCCACTTCTCCAACGGGCCATAATGTTTCAGGAAGATATAACTCTTTATCATCCTAAAACATTATATAAGAAACTAAGCCACAAATCAATAGTCTTTTTAAAGGTAAACGAATAAGTCTCAATCATTTGATTGAGACTTGCTTATTAGAATCTACCTTTAATTACATCGTATTCTTTGAATAGTTCAGCATCAACTAATGCTCTTTGATAAGAGGTACTCTCTCTAGACATTCTTACAGTAGCTCCCGCTATTCCATCTGTAGAGTTTTGCGCAGTTTTTGTTGCACCTGCACTAGCATCATAGTCTATTCCAAAGAAATTGTTCTCATTTATTGCTGAAGCCCATCTTTCGGTAGTCCAATCAACTAATGAAATCAAGTCATTTACATTTTGACCCACTAAGTAATTTCCAATCGCTTCATAGTTTCCTTGCCATCCACCTTTTGAGTGGCGCCCAAATTCTAATTCAAGTTCATCCGGAGTGTTATCAGTAAAAGTAACACCTATTGCTGACATAAATTCATGCATAGTCGATGATTCACTTAATCCTTCAAATGGACCAGCGTCGATCATCACATGATCATAATAACTAATGTCAAGAATGCTTCTATCAGCTAGCTCAGCCCAAGATTCAGGTTTTATTAGTCCACTTCCTGAAGTTCTTACCGTAGGCATAAATCCTCCTATAGTTCCATCAACAGGTATATCACCCATAAGTGTAGAGTAATCATAACCGGCTGGAAACTTAATCTCGTATTGGTATCTCGTTGTTGGTTCTACTATCATTAATCCAGTTGTTCCATCAGAAGCAACACTTACCGCATACATACTCATCATATCATGAGTATCTATTGTAAACATCGATGTTCCTTTAGCATAATCTGTTCCAGGAATCGCTGCTGTTGGGGTTTTATTTAGGTCAACACTTATTCTTGCTGTACCATCTTGTCTTGTATACCATGACCCTTGGGATACTTTAAAAAACAATACATCAGCTTCTTCTATTATCCCCGCTTCATCCATCGTAAGTATGGTTTGTATTTTTTGTGATGATTCATCTAAAGTTTTACCTTCATCCTCATCTTTCCAAGACCAACCAACATATGTTCCTTCTAAAGTATCTACTGGAACCTCAATAGGTACCTCAACTATTTTTTCCGACGTGCAACCAACTATAAACAGCACAACAACTACCATTAATAGCAGTGAAAAGTATCTCTTCATTCATTTCTCTCCCTCTTCTATTTAATCGAAAATTTTATCACATTATATTATTCCTAATATTTACACTGAATATCATTGAAAATATTTACAAAAATATAATGAATAGAACAATGTGTCTCATATTACAATTATTAAAAAACATTACTACATATGTTTCTTGCATTTCAGTCGAGACTATTGTATACTGTGAATGCACAAAGTTAGACTCATCTAACAAATATGAAAATGAAGGTGGAACTATGGATTTATCAGGATTAGTAATGGGATTTAGAGAAGGTCTTGAGGCATTTCTAATAATCGCAATAATGTTGGAATACTTCAATAAATCAAATAAAATGGGTTTAAAGAAAAATGTATTTAAAGGATTAGGACTTGGGATTATTGTATCCTTAGTCTTCGCAGGATTATTATATGGATTAGCGCTTCTAATTGGTCAATCTGGTGACTACTTCAGAAAGCTTTGGGAAGCAATAGCTTCGCTGATAGCATTAGGATTTGTAACCATGTTTATAGTTTGGATGATAAACAATGGTACAGATATGGTAAAAGATGTTAAAACTGCAACAGCGAAAGCAGTTAATGGTACAGCAGTTATGTTACTTGCAACATTTATGGTCGCAAGAGAAGGTGCAGAAATCGCCTTATTCGCTTTTGCTTCAACTAAAACTCCCGAATATTTAACTGGAACTTTTGTAGGAGTAATTATAGCTGGGATATTAGCAATATTTATCTATAAGTCGCTTGTGAAAGTTAACTTAAGAATAATTTTTAATATCACTCTATTCTATCTAATATTACAAGCTGGTTACTTGTTTGGATATTCGATTCATGAGTTGCTATCTTTCTTAAAAGATACTAATGTTCTAGATGGAGGATTGTGGATATATAACAAAGTTTATGATGTTTCCGAAACAATACTTAATCATAAAGAAGGAATTATCGGATTACCAATGAATGTTCTATTTGGTTGGTATTCAAAACCTGAATGGGTTCAATTCTTACTACAATACGCATATACTATCGGGTTATTAAGTTGGTTCTTTAAAAGACTTAATGATAAATAGAGATTTACTGAACAAAGGCAAGCGGATACTCCGCCTGCCTTTTTCAATATAGTGTTTTCCACATTTTACTTTAATCTCATACAAATATTATATAAAAAAGCCTTGAATATTTTATGATGGAGTAACCATATAGTTAGAAATAAAAAAAAGGTAAATGACCAGAGTCATCTACCTAAAATATAAGATCTTAATTATCTTTTGTTAATAAAATATCAACACTATCCCCTAATACAGTTTCAGGTAATTTTCCATCCCAGTTATTAGCTATAATGTATTTCTCATACTGCTCAGGAGTAAATCCTAATCTAAGCATTAAGTCTTCATTTGCTTCTGCTACAAGACGGATTGCTTCTGCTTGACCTTCAGCGATTAAAATTTGTGCTTCTTGTTCTGCTTGAGCTTGAAGAATCTGCGCTTGTTTTTCTGCTTCAGCTTGAAGAACTATTGATTGAGCTTGCCCCTCTGCCGCAGCAATTGCTGCTGCTGCTAAACCTTGTGCTTCAATCTCTGCTGTTTGTTTTGCTACTTCAGCAGCATCTTTAAAGTTCTAATTTATTTGTTTTAGTTTTGCAGATGTACCTTGCTCAACAATCATGCTTTCAATAGCAATACCTGCATCAATATCAATGAAGTTCAGTGATATTAGTTCTAACCCAAACTCTCTGAATGTTAATCTAAGTAGTTCTTCAGATAAATATCTAGTAGTTTCGAATTTATCCCCTAAAATTTCATATATAGTGAATCCGTTTCTAACTTGTCCTTCTAAACCTGTGTAATCTTTTCTTTCATAACCAGATGCAATTGATTTAACAGCTGTTTGAACATACTGGCTCAATTGATCCGAACTAGGCATACCCAAGAACTCCTTATAAACTTTAGAAGTATCAGAGTTTTTGTATTTCAGTTCAACAGCATAAATCGCGAACTCTCCATTTGCTGTTTGAACACTAAATGTTTCATCTCCATTTGTATAGTCGTAAGAGATACTTTGCTGATCCTTTGCTAAAGTATACAATATAGCCCAAGGTGCCTTTACTACAAGTCCTTCCTTGATAACATTACCTTGTATTCCTCCTTGAAGTGGATCATATAATACCCCTTCTTGTACTGCCCCTACTTTTGTTATCATTCCAAATAAAATTATTAAGAATCCAAATGGTGCTAACCATTGTAATTTTCTTCTTCTAAACCCAATTATGCTACCATTCCTATCAAAACTTAGTCCTAACAAAATATACAGTGCTAGAACAACTATTACACTTACCAAAATTATAAACATATTGAACACCCTCTTCCAATGAAATTCTATCACAAAACACTCATAAATCATAGTAATGGCTATACTTACCTTCGCTCAAAAAAACTGTTTCTAGGAATCATTAAAAAAGTAGATGACTTTTCATCTACTGTAATTATGTATAATATTTCCTAATGTTTACATTTTAAGAAAATGATTACCAACTTACTATTTGATATAACTCCCATGTATACACTGCCATATCCTCATATAAGTATGCAGTTGCACTGTAATTCCAAATCTCTCCTGGTTTAAGTTCACTTATACTATCGATTGCTATTCCTACTAGTGCCCCTTTTTCATCATAAAGATTGAATGCTATTTGGATGAAAGTGTAGTCTATACTTGAGTTGTTTTCAATTCCTCCACTTAAGTCAACGGAAATACTATTCCTAGTCATTATAATCTTGTCAAAAACTTCAAGATTATCATTCGCTTCTCCTACTTCGATTTCCTCTTGCTCTAGATTAAATGATGTATCCTTAATAGTCGTACCTACAGCAGATAAAACAGTAACACCCATTAACAACTTAATAATAATATCCATAGAACACTCCCATAATTATTTATCAAAATACTTCTTTTACAAATGATATATTAAGAAAATAGTATATTTTGTTAGAATTAGTTTTCTCCAATTACAGACAAGCAGAATGAGTATTCAAAGATCTCATAGCTAGACGCATAATGATGTTATTCACTTCTTTTACTTCTATATTATAAAAACATCGTGTTATAATTATGTAGCTGAATAAAGAAGGTGTGCATATGAAAAAGAAAGATATAAAGAAACCTATACACAGAGTTGACTTGGATTTATATAACTATCCCCTTACTCCTAAGACTGACGATGAAAGTATCGAATATAAAAGAATATGCGACGGAGAGATTGCCGAAATAAAAGGTTATAGAATTGTGTTAGATACTTGCAAAGTAGAAAAATATAACTTTAGGGACTGTGAATTTGTACGATCTGAATTTATAGATACAGTGTTTAAGAATTGTGAATTAACGAATTGTACTTTTATAGACAGCACATTTGCTAGAGTAGAATTTATGAATTGCAAATTACTTGGAACACATTTTGTAGAAACTAATCTGAGTAATGTATTATTAAGTGAAGTTCATGCGGACTACCTAGATATTTCTGAATGCAAATTAAAAAATGTTAAGATTGCTAATTCTTCACTAGTGATGGCTACACTATTCAACAACAAAATAGATAACTTTATACTAGATACAGTCAACTTACAGAATGCTACTTTCTATGAGTCATCGCTTAATGGAGTTGACTTATCTACATCAGATACGTATGGAATAAAAATTGAATTAAAAAGCATTAGGGGTGCGACTATAGCTTCTTGGCAAGCAGTAGACATATGTGATTTGCTTGGAGTTCAAATAAAATAGTAATTTTATACTAGTAAAACCAAATTAAAACCAAACAGATATCTGTTTGGTTTTCTATTTCCCTATTAAAAACAACGTAAGTTATTTAAGTCCCTTCTTTTCAGTGTATTAAGAATAACATTCTACCAATACTCGAAGTCAACTAAGGTTAAACATTTATATTGCAAAGTTCTATATCTTGTTATAACCAATCGTCATCTTTCTTCTTTTTCTTGATTTTAGTTTTAATCTTTCTGCTCTTTATTTTAGTGTATACCCATCCGATAAAAGCGCTTATTCCGAAAGCAGGGAATATAGCAATTATTACACCAAATAAAACCCATACACCAATCATAGTTAATGCGACTACACAAATTACGTATGTCAAAAAAAGAATTCCTCCTGACAACTTGGTATCTATTACCTGTAATTTATTTGGATCTTTATTATTATTTAAGTCGTTACCATGCTGTAAAGCTTCCTCATTACTTACAAATGATGATATGACATGATTACCACTACCACCGTTAGGCATTACCATAGCATTCTCTCCAATCCTAATTTGTATTATCATTATATGCTTTATTATACCATAATATTATTATCGTTGCAACAAAGATATTTATTGTGCACTATTTTTCACAAATTAGCATAACGAACTTACTTTAAGTATTGGAATCGAGAATGTTGCCTTTTAGACTATGAAATATGCGGTTTTTGAATAGATCAAATTTACGGTGTTGAAGACAGATGTACAAACTAAATAGTATAAAGGCAATCATAAATGTTGGAGGACTAAAAGACATATGCTTAAGTTGTGTTTCATAACTAATACTACTTGCATTTGTCAACTGAATTAAAATCCCAAAATATAAGCATAATCTATATGCAAAGTTTTTTTCATATGAGTAACCTTTCTATTTAACGATATTAAAATAAGTGTTGTCAGGTTACTGAATCAAAATAAACTCTGAATCGTTAATTGCCAAGGTAGACACAATTTCTAGATTGTAATCAGTAATCTATAAGCAACTTATCAATAGAATCCGTAAACTCATTATACGCTGCCATTATTTCATTAACATCGCCTGATGGACAAACAATCATATGAAACTGATTTTCATTTATACCATAGAGCCCATCGCCAATCTCCGTCAATCCAACTCCAATTATTGCCGCACTTCGAGGCGATAAATCTAAAGTTGTCCCATGTGACGTGATACTTTGAGTGGCGACCTTTCTTCTAATCTCTATTATTTCTCCCTCGCTCACAAGATTTCCACGTATAACGGTTAAGATTTCAACTTTATAGATATGACGTGGTGCTCTGCTAGGTCCCATATTATACTCTTCTAAACCCATATACTCAAGGCATTCTAAAAAGACAAAATT
>CAJYBF010000035.1 GCA_913064935.1 uncultured Mollicutes bacterium | reverse complement strand
TGGAGTTACATATCCTGGTGTTGGAGGTTATTTAGGAGCAGCAACAACTGGTTTAGATTTAGCTAAGCAAGCATTTGGTAAGTCTGGAATAGATACTAGTGGTATGGTAGCTGCACCAGAAGTACCTTCTCAGGGTGCTTCAGCAGTAGGTGGAGCAAGGAAAGGTGCTCAAGCAGGCATGGCATTTGGGCCTTGGGGAGCTGCTATTGGAGGAGTATTAGGAGGAGCTGCTGGCTTAATAGGTGGAGGTAAAGCTAAAGCTGTTGCACAAGAAGCTTCTTTTCAAAATGATGCTAAACTTCATAATGACGCTACAAATAGTTACAGAAAAGGTGGAAAGATATTAGCTAATATTTATACTAATGGAGGTGATACTGATCCTGCTATTACAGAGGCAGAACAGTATTTAAAAGAACTCAAACATTATCAAGATACTGGACGCATGTTTCAGAAACCTTTAAATGAAACTTCTGCTACTGGAGTTAATGAAATTCCAACTGGCCCAATAGTTAATAGAGGTCAATTGTCTGAAGCAGGTTTAGGAGATAGGCTGTCTGCTTTAGATAGTAATATTACTACTTCTGGAGTAAATATAAATGATCCAAAGTCTTATGCACAAGGAGAGTTAAATAAACTCCCTAATCAAGCATCTTCAACTAAAACAGGAAATAATGATGTTAATACTCCATCATCAAATACTAAATTTAATCCAGTAGAATTATTAAGATACGCACCATCTGCTATGAATGTTGCACAACTTGCTAATTTAGATAAACCTGAACAAGTATCTTTAGATAGATTAGGTGCTAAATACAATGAGCAATTAGTTGATGAAAGAGGATTGCAAAATGTAGTTCAAGGATCTGTACTCAATACTAGAGATGCTATATTAAGTTCTTCTGGTGGATCAGGTTCTGCAGCTAGAGCTAATCTACTTGCGTCTCAATTACAGGGTAGTAAGGCTCTTTCACAAGCATATCAAAGTGCAGGTGCTGAAAATAGACAAGAAAAAAGAACAGCTCAAAATTTTGATTTAGGTGTAGATAAAGCTAACTTAGCACAATCTAATCAACAAACTAAGATGCAACTAGAACAAGATGCAGCTTATAAAACAAACAAAAGCAGACTATTAGCTCAACTAGGTCAAGACTTAGGAGGTATTGGTCAAGAAGAATTATTTAAGAGATTCCCAGAATTAATTGGATTATCTTATGATTCAAGAGGAAATAAAATAAAAAATAAAACACTATAATTATGGCAGGGCTTACACCAACAGTAACAACTTCATCGTTTAAACCATTATCTTTAGATGAAATTATGGCTGTTCCTTTAGCTAAACAAGCTCAAGAGGATCAGGCACAACTTGCTTTAGATGAATTTTCTGCATTAGAATCTCAATCTCTTGATGCAGATAAAGAATATGTTTCAGGTCAAATTGGTGCTTTTAAGAAAGAAGCAGGATCTTTATCTGATCAATTAATGACTCAAGGAGTTGATAGAAATCTAATTAACAAAGTTAGGGATTTAAGAAATAGAAAAAGAAATGAATTAAGTCTTGAAGGTAAAAGTGGTCAAGCTGCTGCTGCATATAATCAATTTCAAGCAAATAGTAAAGCTATTATGGCTCGTAAAGATTTGACTGCAGAACAAAAAAAATTAGGTCTTGAAAGAGCTAAATCTAATTATACTGGAGTTGCTGAAGGTGGTCAATACGAAGATTACGTGGGTACTGCTCATGTTGACTTAATGGAGAAAGGAAGAGAAATAGTTAAACAAATGACACCTGAGCAAAAAGCAGGTGCACTTGGTATGACAGTAGATGAGAATGGTCTTTATAGAGATGGAACATATTCTTATGAAAGATTAAAACCAGAACAAATACAAAGAGTTATATATCAGGCATTAAAGAATGACACAAATGTTAATGCATATATAACTGAATTAGCTGATTTAGGCATAGCTGATCCAGAAAAAATGTTGCAAGACGCTGCAATTTCTGCGGGTAATGTAGGTCAAGTTAGTAGAGAATCAGAGAAATTCAATCTAATGCCACAGTATTTGCAACAAGCAGGTAGAGTTGATGACACTAAAGGGATTATAGATACTTCTCAACCTTGGTCTAAACAAACATTAGCATCAGGGGAAGCTGCTTATAACAAAACTTTTAATGTTGATGCAGATTTTGGAAAAGAAGTTGGATTTGAACAGGAAGTATTTGATGCTAACGGGAATTTAGTTTCAGGAGGTAATTTAATTTTAACTGTTGAGGATGCAGAAAAGACTGCATCAAGAGCTGCAGCATTAGAAAATGCTAAAAAATTAGCAAAAGAAATGCCTTATAAAGATGCTCAAATGATGATGATAGCTGCTAATCAAATGTATGGTCAAACTGCAGAAGATGAAAGAATAAAAAGAGCTACATCATTAAAAGAAGAATTATCTAAATTACGTACAGAAAATCCAGAAGCTTTTAATGGTAAGAATGATAAATATGTATATGATACTTATGTTAAAGGCAGAACTAAAGCTTCTAAAAATTATTCAGAGGTAATAAAGCCTATTAACCCTAAGAATACTTTCTATACTTATGGTGAAAATATTCTTGGAACAGAAGATAGGGCTGGTGATTTTATGACTACTAGAGGTATTAAAATAATGGGAGAAACTGGAGTTGGAGCTGAGCTTAATGGTGCAGCTATTGCTAAGAAACTAGGATATACTCCTCAAGAATTTGCTGCTGTTGTAGGTAAAAATGGTTCTTTACTTGGATTATCTCCTGCAGATCCAGATTTTCCAATGGGCCCAGTTGTTCAAATACCTGCTAAAGATGAAGATGGTGGTTTTATCACATTAGTAATGTCTCCAGATAGAAATATATCTGAAGCTTATCCAGATCCTAAAAGAATGACTGCAAATTTAGTTTCAGGAAAATCTTATGATGTAGGAATTGGAACTCATTTAGATAAAATGGGTAATCCTGCACAATTCTACAAACATTATGTTAATAGAATAAATCCAGATACAGGTGAATATGAATCTAAGATTGTAAGATCTAAAAGAAAATTTACTGAAGAAGAATTAAGAAATCTTCAATTTGGTCAAAATAAAACTGCTTTTCTTAATGGTGAAACTATTGAAAATACCGATACAATTTCATACGAAGAAGTTGTTAATCAATCAATAAATGGTATCACAAGAATGTTTGATACTGCACCAACAGGAAGTACATCAGTTAAACAAGGAATGGACGCTAATCAATAATATATTATGGCTGAAGAAGTAGATTACGATAACTACGATTTAATAAATAATCCTAAAAATCCAAAAGGTAATACTGGATATGGCGATGATAATCCAATTGAAGAAGTTGATTATGATAATATGCCTATTAATCCAGGTAAGCCTATATTTACAGGAAATAAACAAGTAGGAGATATAACTTCTCTTGGAGATTCTCAATGGGATAGTAATACTCCATTAGAAACATTACATAACTTAGATGCACAAAGAGCTGAATTACAGCCTTGGACTGATCAATTAGGAAATGCTTTATCTCAAGCAGTAGTTGGAGAAATTGTAGGTGGAACAATAGAAGGGTTAGGATATGTTCTTGACTTAGGTTCTATCGTTGATGTAATGAAGGGCGATGAAACTGAATGGGGCAATTTTATTACAGATTTTGGTCAAAGTATTAGAGAGGGCACTGAAGAGAACACTAGAATATATGAAGATCCAAATAGAGAAGAAGGATTCTTTTCTGCAATGGGTGATTCAGGATGGTGGTTTAAAAACTCTGTATCAGTAGCATCTACTTTATCAATGATGATTCCATCAATGGCTGCAACTAAAGCTTTATCTTTAATAGGTAAAGGTGTTGGAGTATCCAAAGGATTAGGAGCTGTTAGAAAAGCTGCTGGATTATCTAAGGAGCTTGGAGTCAAAGGTAAATGGATTCAGGAAGGTGTTTCTCAGGCAGTAATATCTAGGAATATAGAAAATTGGATGGAAGCTCATGGTACTTTTGAGGATCATAAAGCTACTAAGATGCAAGAAATAAATCCAGAAACAGGAGTTACTTTCACAGAAGAAGAGGCTACTAAACTAGCATCTGAAGCTGCTTCAGATAACTGGAAGAATGGATGGGCAATGCTTGCTCAAGATATGGTTCAGTATTTATCAATAGGAAAAGTATTTAATCCAGTTACAAGAAAAATGGAAACTGCTTTAGGTAATGCTGCTAAGAAAGGAGTTAAATCCAATATTAAACCTTGGATGAAAAATGTTAGAGATGTAGGTGGTACTTTTTTATCAGAAGGTGGAGAAGAGTCATACCAGTTCTATATATCAGAAAGAGCTAAATTACGTTCAGACCTTAATGCAGGGATAATTACACAGGAGGAGTATGAAGAAAAGCTAAGTGATGCTGTTGGTTCTGAAGAGATGATGACTTCTGCATTCTTTGGTGGACTTGGTGGCTCTGTATTTCAAGCTGCAGGCCCAAGAGTAAGTAAAGCTTTTAAGTCAAAAACACGTAAAGAATTTGAAGACAATGTTGGTAAAAATTATACTGACAAATTAAAACATAGAGCTGCTCAAATGCAGGATGTTCAAAAGCAATTAGCTAATGCAGATCAAGAAGGATTAGGTGAGACACGTAAACACATCATTGATGAGATGATGGTTAATATGACTGCTGAAGCATTAGAAAATGATAATTTTGAAGCATTCTATGAGACGATGGAATCAATACCTAAAATGTCTGAAGAGGATAAAGCTCAATATACTAAAGACTCAGGCAATGAATTTGATTCAGAACTAGCTAAATTATACACTCCAGATATTCTTAAGACTGCTCTTGATATGAGAGTTAAATACCTTAAGCATAGAAATAAATTTGATCCTACAACTTCATCTCGATTAACTAAATTAGAAGTTGAGAATGAAAGATTAGCTAATAGAAAGACTGAGAATAAAAAGAATATTGATTCTCTTAGAAAAAGCATGGGACATGCTTGGGAATTTCAGGCTAATGATACTCAGAAGAAAAAGTGGGATACAAAAGAAAAAGGAACAGTATTAAGAAGAAGAATTAAAACTTTAAAAAATCAACTTAAAGATACAAAATCTCCAGTCAAGAAAAATGTAATACAAAAAGCAATTGACTATAACGAGGCTAAGTTAAAAATTCAAGCTAAAGAAACTGCTAAAGCAACTAAAGTTAGAAATAATTTAGACGCACAAGCTAGAGAGCAAGCTGAATCTACAAAACCAGATAATGATGCTGCACAAGAGGCTTATGATGCAGTTAAAGATGATATAATATCTGCTAGAGAATATGAAGCTGCATTAGATGATAAAATCATTATGAATAATGCAGAAATGGTTGATGCTAGAAGTGAGTCTGGTCAAGAAAGAATAAAGAAATCTAATCTGATGAAAGAATTCTCAGATTTGAATGATAAAGAAACAATAAACAAAACTATTGAAGCTGTTAAGAACCAAGAGTTCTGGTCTGATGAGGAGAGGGAGGAAATTAATAATGAGTTAAACAAGAAGATTAAGGATATTGAAAATGCAGAAGGTGAAGCTAAAGCTACTAGATTGGCTGAAGAACATCAAGCTGAAATGGCTGCACGTTCAGAAGAGAATAATGTTGATCCAAATATTGTAGATAATCAAGTTAACACTCCTTTAGGGAATATAGTTGAGGATGAGAATGCTCATGAAGAGCCTAATATTGAAGAAGCTTTATTAGATAAGTCTGATAAAGAATTAAGAGGTATTATAGGATCTGGAAGAAATATACCATTACTTGATAAAGTTAGTGGTACTGAAGCATTTCAGGAATGGAATGAAAATCCAGTAAGTAAAGTTGGTAGAGAATTTGAATATACTGTTTCAGAAAGAAGTCCTGAATTATCAGAAGCTCAAAATGATGCTATTCAAGCATTTGAAAGTGCTAATGATGCATCAGTACTGCCTAAATCAGTATTTGACAACTTACCAATAAAAGCTACTTTAAAAGATAAGCCTGCTATATTTACTTATTTGCCAACAAAACCTGATAAGAATTCATCTGAAGAGGCTATCTCTAATTATAAAAAAGGATATACTGATGAGCGTGTAAATATCATAAGTAGATTAAAATCTGGTCAAAAAGTTATATCTAAAGTAAATAAAAGTTCTGGAGGTAATCTTCAGACTGAATATGATTATGAAAATAATTTAGTTCCTGAAAACTCAATTATTGATATACAACAAATTAAAGATATCAATGATATTGAAATAATGGTTTCTAATGAAGAAGGATATTTGGTTGATACAATGAAGGAACCTGATGCAGATTTAGGTGGTACTTTTATATCTGTTGGTAAGGATGCTAAAAGAAATCAAATGCCTTATCGTGGTGGTGTATTCTTGAAAGTTAAAAAAGCTAATGGTCAACCATTTCCTTTAAGACTTAACTTGTTAAAGAATACATCTAAACAATCAGAACTTATAGCAGAAATGCTAATAAAGATTGCTGTTCCAGTTGCAAAAAGAGATGCTCAAGGAAAAGTAATTTTAAATGATAAAGGTGTTCAGATAGTTGAAAAGGAATCTAAATTTGGAACAAAAATATCAGAACTTGATGAAGGTTTACAAGATGATATTCAAGAAAATATGCTTCCGGAATTAGAAATGTTAGATCCTAAAAGTAAAAATCCAACATTATTAGATTTAATTAATGCTTTTGTTTATGTTTCTCCAGAAACAGCTAATAAAACATCAGCTCTTTATATAGATGGTAATGACCTGGTATTTGGGAATGAAAGAATGACTCTTATCTCAAGAGGAGACGAAAAAGTTCAGGACGCATTGGTTACTTTTCTTGAGAAAAAGAAAAGAAGACAATTCAATCTCACTATGTGGAATGATAATCCTGCGTATAAGAAATATGTTATTGATAATAGGATTATTAATACTAATGCAGTAACTAATGAGCCTTTATTTAAAAATGACAGAAGTAGAAATAGAAATGGTGAAATGACAGGTAGAAGAATCCAATTATACATGGAACCAACTACTGCACCTATTGAATCTGGCCCTACTAGTAGTACTGAACCTGAATTTTCAAATCAGTCAACAAAATCTGAATTAGCTCATGACAAAGGATTTGTATTTAGTGCTGCTGCATTTGGTAAAAAAACAGAAGTATCACAAGTTGGTGACACTAAAATTAGGAAAGATAAAGAAGAAGATGTATCTTCGCCTGAATTAGACTTTGATGATGTTGATTTTGATGATGTTGAATTTGGATCTGCTCCTACTAATACAGAAGGTATGGATTCAGGAAAGCCTAAAAAAGATTGTAAATAATAATTAAACATACATAATGAAAATTTGTAACGTACTTAACGAAGCAACTGGGAAGAAATCCGTATTGCACGCTAAGTTACTAGAAATTTTTAAAAACCAGAAACAAGCAGACTTGTATTACAGCAAGGTCTTGGGTTCTGATTTTAAAGAAGCTTTTGGTGACTGGGTTGGTAACTATAATGGAACAACCACTGCAAAAACAGGAGAAACATCTGATACAGGTGAACCAAGACTCTTTAAAAAGAAAAACACTGGACAGTATTATTATAAAATGCTGGATGGAACAAAACTTTTTGTGGATAGAAAGGGCTTAAGAGGTTCTTTCTCTCCTCAAGAAATTAATGATATATCTAAATACTTCTTATATAGATATGTAGCTGAAAATAAGAAACGCTCAATGAATGAAGATGATTCTTCATACAGAGCTTCTGATTTAAGAGCTAGTATTGAAAGAGCTATCGAAGACTACAAGATACAGCTCTCAGAACACAAAAATGAATGGAAAAACCATGGCGTCTTTAGGTGTTTATGGCCCAAAAAGAAGATAAAAGTTTAAGGGAAAAAATACAACCAGAGAGGAGCGAAAAAAAATTAGTAGTAAGATTTCGGATAGACAAAGGGTTGCGAAATTATAGCAAAAAAAAAATAAGGAAATCGACTTCCCCTGGGGTGTCATAGGGACAGAGAAGGCGACAACAAAATGGTACAAGAAATTTGTCACAAACCCCG
>CAJYBF010000034.1 GCA_913064935.1 uncultured Mollicutes bacterium | reverse complement strand
AAATATAGATTGTTATCAAAGATAGCAAGCCGAGAATGGCCATTATCCAGCCTCCTTTTGTAACCAAATCAATAACCGAAAGGCTTAGAAAGCCTCCTTCACCATTCATGAGACCCTCAGAACCAGCGATGGTATCGTGAACAAGGCCTGGAATTTGCAATAAAACACTTAATATCATCTTCTTCTGTATTTAATCAAATAAAATTAGGGAATAATAGACCGTTGCAGTTATCAAACGCCTTCATTTTTAAACATGAATTTGTTAATACATAAACTCGCTAATGAAATAAATATTGTTTGATAAGAAATATAATCATGGTTAGAACGTTCGCAAAAATTCAGGCAGAGTTTGTGGATACATATAAACAACAAAAGAGCCTATCAAGAGCAAGGTAATCCCCATAAAAAGGAAAAATACAGCTAAAATGGTTTTCCGTTTTACCAGATTGACAATCCCAAAGATTAGGGCTGCTAGGCCGATTATAAATAAAGTTAGTATCATCCGCGTAAAAAGATTAATTCGTTAGCGCTGCTTTTTGCTTCGCTGAAATAATATCCCTCAGCATCAAAATGTTTCAATTCTTCAGGTTTTTTTAGCTCGTTTTGAAGAATGAATCGGCTCATCAATCCCCGCGCTTTTTTTGCAAAGAAACTAATCATCTTGTATTCTCCATTCTTAAAATCTTTAAAAACAGGAGTAATAACTGGTACTTTTAATAATTTCGATTTGATAGCCTTAAAGTATTCTGCACTTGCCAAATTGATAAATGGCTCTCCTTCTTCCAACTCATTATTTAAGGCTTCTGTAATAATGGTATCCCAAAATTGATACAAATTATTTTTCCTGCCAATTTTTAATCTAGTGCCCATTTCTAACCGGTAAGGCTGTATAATATCTAATGGTTTTTTATGAGAACTAGAAACAATTACTTAGTTCATTTACAGAGGTTTTGGTTGGTGATATTCATCTCTAAAAAAAATAGACAGTTCAAATTCGTCTAGCCTTTTCGTTGTTGTTGACATTGTACCGGTATCGGTATAAAATAACATAAGAGGTGATATTGTGGCATATATGAGTATAATTGAAACTTCTAAACAATGGGTTATTTCGGAAAGACGAATACGAGTTCTTTGTAGTGAAGGTAGAATTATTGGTGCCTTCAAAACGGGTAAGACTTGGAATATACACTTAGAGAGTACTAAACCCTTAGATAATAGAATGAGGAGTAAGAAAATTCACTTTGAGGGTATAGATATGATTGATTTCGATGAAGTAAATTTACTAGTAGATAAATATAGCAAACTAAAGCCATTGACACAATCACAGCTCAAAACAATCAGAGATGATTTGAATCTAAGATGGACATTCAATTCAAATGCAATAGAGGGTAACACCTTAACTTTAAAGGAAACTAAAGTTGCACTAGAAGGAATTACAATCGGTGGTAAAAGTCTTGTTGAACATTTGGAAGTAGTTAATCACTACAGTGCCCTAAAATACCTAGAAGGTATTGTGATTGGTCCATTATGTTTATCAGAAAGAATTATTAAGGACATTCATAGGTTAATTCTAGTTAATATCGATAACAAAAATGCTAGAGCTTATAGAAATGAAAATGTATTAATAAGTGGAGCAGACCATAAACCACCTAAACATTATCATGTTCAACAACTGGTGAAAGAATTTGTTGATAATGTAGAATCTGTATTTAATAAATATCATCCTATTATAAAAGCTGCTCTAGTCCATGGTGAATTTGTTAAAATACATCCTTTTACTGATGGAAATGGTAGAACATCAAGAATAATAATGAACTTCTCTTTGATCAGTTCAAGGTTAATACCAGTTGTAATAAAAAAAGAAGACAGGTTGGCATATTATAATGCATTGGATAAAGCTCATACTACAAGTAATTATAAAGATTTTGTAGAGTTGATTAAGAATAGTCTAATTGATGAGTACAATTTAAGAATTGACTTGTTAAGTTAAGTTGATGAACATTATCAGTAGAAAAATTATTGAATGATTAGATAACTTTGACATAGACTTTTATGAGACAATCTATTAATAGATATATTTGTTTATTGTTATATAAAGCAATGAAGTGATACAGTGAGTTGAATCATAAACTAACACTATAATCACTTGTATAAATAATTCTTAGTACGAGGGAGATATTATGAAAAAAATACTAACTATGGTTTCGTTACGATTTTTGGTAGTATTCGATGTTTTAACTATGATTTTTTATGAACTAGGTGTAGTTGGATCTCCATTTGATATAACTGCTCCAAATTACTTGCAGAACTCAAATTACTAACATTTACAACATAGGCTGCTTAAAGGTCTGATATATATATTCGTACTTGATAATATACTCTTAGTTAAGAAGATAAAAAACAACAGAACAATTGATATATAATAAGAAGAATCATCTAAAGATGTTTCTTTTTCTTATGTCATGCTGTTATAATATCAATATAATTAATTCCTGATAATAACTTTTCATATTACAATCGAGAAACATCACAAAGCAATATCTTAAATGATTTTTAATAGTGAATAAGATAAGTAAAACAAAGCTTAATACCAATTATGGTATTGGGATAATGATATTGTGATAGATTTGCGAGTAGATCGACGTTACTGTTGAGATAGTCTACATGCATATATCAGTGGAGATTGGAGAGATTTAATGGGGACGATAAAATATTTATTTGAAAAAGATGAAGATGTTCTTTTGGAAAATACAATAAGTAATAAAGATGAATGGATACTGATGACGCTAGATGAGGAAGCGGAAGTAGAAGTGAACGTTGGAATGAGTCGACAGGGTTTTTATGAGATAATTGTAAGTAAAAAGTTCGATAACTGGGAGTTTCGAGTGATGGACTTTATAGGATACATTGGTGTTGCAAGTATTAATGGAATCGTAAAAATGAATCATGAGGATTATGTAGTAGCAACTGATACGTATCGTGGCTATTCTTATAAGGACAAAAAGATTAGAGATTATGAATCGAACGTGTTAATACACAGTTCATCAAATAAGAATTGGAAACTGATAAAGAAAGAACTTAAACTGAAGTCATGGAAGAAACTATATGACGAGGGTGTGATTCTTACAAAGAATCCAATTGGTAAGTTTTTAGGTGACCCAGATGAATTTAGTCAATATGTAATGTTAGGCCTTGGGACATCTTGTGAAGTAGTAGTTTCATCTTCTACGAAGAATTCAATAGATTGTGATATTGATACAATTTATAAGCCAGGTGTTAGATTATACTTAGATGCAGAAAAATTGGCATATGATAGCAGATTAATTCGTGATGGTGCACATGTTAAGGTAATGGGTGAAGTTGATTTATCAAAATATTTGTTGATGGCAATTACACCACAAATACTAACAAACGATTATGAGCACAAGTGGACTCCAAAAACCTTTTCAAAGAGTGCTGATAGTCACTTTGATAAATATTACGCTTGTGATAGTAAACATAATAAATGAAGTTGAAGTGAAGTTCTACGAATAGATAAAATTACTCTGAATCTTTGATTGTTAAAAAAGTAGATTAGATGTTCAAATGAAAGGGAAGATGAAATGGGAAGAAAAAGAGTGCCAGCAACCGTACATTTATTGTTAATTAGAGAAGGACAAATACTCTTGCTTCGTAGGTTTAATACAAGATATGATGATGGTAACTATAGTGTTTGTGCTGGGCATGTTGACGGAAATGAAGTGTATCATAAATATAGTTGAAAGATAAACCAAATTAACTTGTGGATATTTAAGACAAATTAGAAGTGTACTTCGATATAGTAATAAGAAGATACATGAATAACAATAGAAGCGGTGGAGGGTGGCCGTGTAATACATAGGAGGAATTGATATGTACTGTAAGGATTGTGGAAAAGAATTAGATTTTAAAAACATTAATAATGAAGGAGATATTCCTTATTGTGCAGTATGTGATAAATTACATTTTCCTAAAGTCAATTTAGCAATGATTGCGATACTTTCCAATCAAAAAAATCAGGTTTGTTTAATCAACCAAAACAATAATTTTAAATATAAAGTGTTAATCGCTGGTTTTATTAAACCAGGAGAAACTTTAGAAGAATGTGTAAAAAGAGAAATCAAAGAAGAAGTAGGTGTAGACATAATTAAGTGTGATTACTTAAATAGCCACTTCTACGATTCCAGTGATGTTCTGATGGTAGGATTCCATGCTGAAACAAATCAACTTAACTTGGTTATTGATGAGAATGAAGTGGATAAAGCATCATGGTATGATATTGATGATGTGATTGGAAGAATGAGAGAAGGATCTATAGCAGATCTTCTTTATAAGCAATATTATAAATCCAAGAGGACTTAGTTTTTACACATGGTGACTATTGATTACCATATGTGTTGTACGACAATGGAAATATATCGTTAGTCGATTTAGATAATGCAGGAGTAAGTTTTAGATATTAGATAGAGGGATTGTTCCGTCCTATTGTTGTGCATGGTCTAATCTCGTTTCCAAGAATACAGCAAGAAAAGCTGGGTTCAAAGATGCGTGGGTATCATTAACTGCAAGAGATATCTCTGAAGAATGGATAGATAAAATAAGGAAATTAAGGACTTAAATGACTAAGAAATAAATACACTCACTGATTCTGTTAATCATCGGGATAATCAAGTAGAGTAATCTATTGGAGTACATCTAAAAAAGAAGGGGAAGTGAAAATATGGAAATTAAGAATCTCGAAAAACACTCATTGCAATTCGTAGAAGAGATTAATGACCTTACTGAAAAGACTAAAATGAAAAAAAATGATTTCGACATCCTCTTTATCGGTTCTTCGAGCTTTAGGGTGTGGGAAACGATGGAAGAAGATTTATATCCAATTAAGACACTAAACCATGGATTTGGTGGCAGTAGAATTTATGATTCTATTTACTTTTCAGAAAAACTAATCTTTGATTATGAACCTAAAGTTGTAGCGATTTTCGCTGGAACTAATGATATTAATGGTAGGGATACAAAAAGTGGATCCGAGGTAGCTGAGATTACTAAGGCACTAATTCAACTAATAGAGTCAAGAATAAAAGATGTAAAAATAGTTTATTTCTCACTTACAATTTCTCCATTAAAAAGGAAACTTAAAAAAGAAATTATTGAAGTTAACGAAATTATAAAAGACTTCTGTTTAAACGAGGAAACAAGAACAATGATTGATTTTACTAATGATTTTCTAGGTCGAAAGGGTAAGCCGATTAAGAAGTATTTTCAAAATGATAAGCTACATTTTAATGAATTGGGTTACGAACTTTGGACTAAGATATCGAGGCCAATACTATTAGAAGTGATTAACAATTCTATTTTGTAGATAAAAGTGATTTTTCTGTGTGTGGATAGGCTTAACTGCAGTATCCGTAATCACAACTTTTTGCTTTTTATCTAATGAAATCTCAACTGGAGGAAATTATGATAAGAGAAATAAAGATGAACGAAGTTGAAGAAGTAGCAAAATATGCATTTGAATTAAACAGCATACCTGAACATAACTGCAAATCATTTTCAACTAAATATGAGGAAATACTGTCATCTTTTAAGAAAGACATTCAAAATGAAAATGACTACTTACTTGGGTATTATATTGACGATTTATTAGAAGGTGTAGTGTCTATCCTTTCTGTACCAAATGATAATTATGTTCAAACAACTGGTGGTTTCTTTGCAAAGGAAAATTTCCATGAAATATCAGCGAAGTTTTTTAACTGGATAAAGGAAAAATTTAAAGGATACTACTTTTACTCAGCTTATTCACAGGAAAATGTTGAGGCAATTAAATTCTGTGAAAATCAAAACTTAGAATGCAGTACAAGAGCTTATTTTTTACGCATAGAAGAAGATAAATTCAGACCTTCTATAGTTAATACCAAAATTGAGTTATTAACGGAAAAATATCATAAGCAATTTACTGAACTTCATAACATTGTTGGTAAAGATGCTTTTTGGAATAGTGAGAAAATCTTGAGTGGGAGAAGATTTGATGTTTACATTGCATTAGATAATGATAAAGTTATCGGAGAATTTGCGGTAACTAGACATCTACCTGAAGGAGAAGTGTGTTTTTTAGGAGTAAAAGAAGGTGTCTCAATCAAAGTATTGTCAGATCTAGTTATGTTTGCAACTAGGGAAAGATTTGCAGCAGGAGCTCAAACAATGGCTTATGTTGAATGTAATAGCGTAGTAGAACTAAACATCTATTTTAATCATGGTTATCATATTGGTGAAACCAGTATTGGATATGAGACGAAAGAACTATAATCCAAGAGTAGATTAGAATGCTGAATTGAAAGGTACCAAACTGTCTAAGGATAGGTTAACAAAGAAGTAAAAGGTAAGCCCATCAGTATTGAATGGACTTACCTTTTTTTTAATTTACTAATCTATGGAGTTAATTGATTATCTGGATTATTCCACTGATCAAACACAAGTGATAACTGGAATGTAACTGTTTTGTCTTGGATAAGATTATTAGCATCTTTATGAACTTCAATCCATACTTGATATGTAAAATCTTCACCCCAAATTACTCTTTCATAAAAGTGGTTATCCTCATCATCAAGTTTAAGTCTGCGACCGGTACCATCATCGGGCTCTGGGTTTAACCAAATCGTAACATATTTAGTAAGTTCCTCTTGGCATTCTATGGAACAAGTAGGTAGATTAGCAGCTGTTAATTTTATATTGGTTAAAGTAGCAGGTATAGAACCAAAGTTTCTTATTTTTAATGTTGTTCTTGCCTGTGCTCCAGGATATAGATTACTAGCTGTAATAGTAGCGACATCTTCATCAAACACTACATCCATTTCGATATACTTCATACTGTCCCTATCAGCGTAGATGAATTCTTTGGCATAAACGAAACCAACATCTAATTCTCCAGTTTCAGCAGTACCAGAAACTGTTAACGTGTCACTCCAATACGCATAAGAAAACCCGGCAGTCATTAATGACAAAACCATTACTAAAAGTAATACATAAGTCTTTTTCATAATTCCTCCTTAAACATTTATTCATAAAAGTAATATATGCCATGTATAATGAATTTACTATCTCTTTTTGACAAACTTGCAATTTGTTTTTACATAATCTATAAAAACATCTCTCATTATGTGTGTTTATGGTAATTGAACACTTTAAGTGTCGTTATTCTGTTTTTCTTATTCATCTTGACAGGTCGTTTTGAATAATATATAATGTGTATGTTCAATATACACAATATCTGAAAGGCGGTAAGAAGTATGAATATACTAAATGTTGAAAATTTAAATAAAGAATACAAGGAATTCAAATTAGATAATGTTTCTTTTCAATTGAAGAAAGGATATATAATGGGATTCGTTGGAAGTAACGGAGCTGGTAAAACTACTACGTTAAAATCAATTCTAAATATAGTGAAGCCTGACAGCGGCAAAGTAGAGATCTTTGGAAAAGATTTTACTTCAAACGAAGTTGAGATAAAAGAAAACATCTCATTTATGATGGGTGGAACTGATTATTTTACAAGAAAAAAAGTTAAATCAGTGACCGATGTAGTTAAAAGATTCTATTCTACTTGGGATGATTCAATTTATGAGGGTTATATGAAAAAATTTAACTTAGATCCTAACAAGAAGATAAGCGAACTGTCTCAAGGCATGAGAGTGAAGTACGCGTTGGCACTAGCATTGTCGCATGACTCAAAACTTATTATTTTAGATGAACCTTCTTCACGACTTGATCCAGTTGCACGTGATGTATTGCTGGAGATAGTCCAAGAGTTAATAGAAGATGGAGAGAAGTGTATTTTATTTTCTACACATATTACAAGTGATTGAGAAAAATGCGCTGACTTCATTACATATATACAAAACGGAAAAATCATTGAGAGTTGCGAAATGGATGAACTTATAGAGTCATACAAATTGATTCATGGATCCAAGGATGATTTAAGAGATATGAAAAGAGATCTTATATCTTATAAGATAAATTCATTTGGATTTACTGGGTTGATTAAGACTAGTAAACTAAAGAATCACCCTGATATTAATATTGAAAGACCTAGCTT
>CAJYBF010000033.1 GCA_913064935.1 uncultured Mollicutes bacterium | reverse complement strand
TATTCATATTTTTTATATTTTTTTTTTTTTTTCAAGCAGAAGACGGCATACGAGATAAGGCCACGTGACTGGAGTTCAGACGTGTGCTCTTCCGATCTATTTCAGACTGATCTATTTTATTTTTATTATTAGTTAAAATACCTTTTGCAACAGTTAAATTATTTCTACTAGCTATTAAACCATACGTTGCTCCAATAGGTACTAATGGTCTTGTTAAATAATCATTTCCGAAAGCATAATCAGTTATTAGATTAGTAATAACAGGATCTCCATCCCAATGAGTTCCTAAATATTCATATTCAACATTAAAATATCTTAATATACGAACAAATTCTACAAATAGAAGATCCTCTGATGATTGAGCATAATTAATCGCATCATATACATAGATCCATTTATATGATTCATAGTCAGGATTGTATTCAGCTGGAAATAAGGAACTCGTAAAACAAAACAAAACAACTAAAAAGAAAACCAACTCAGTAATTGGTAAAGCTAAATTTCTTAAGGAAAAAACTGGAAGAGTTAAGTTTATTAAAGAAGAAAAATAATATATATAGGGAAAATATGCGGAAAAATACTATAATTATAATACAGGTGCAAAAGAATTTATTGAAGAAGGGGTTCAGATTGCTTTAAAACCTATTAAAGAAGATATTCATTCTTCTGCTTACAATCACTTTATTAATGCAACTAAATGTAAAAAAGATCATTCAATTGATATAAATTCTGAAAGCAAAGCAGTCCCTGCCCAGTATTGGCAAAAGAGTAGAGGGGCAGAATGGTTGGTGCCCCAACATACTTTTGAGTCCCAACATGCTGTATTGCCTAAAAGAAAAAGAAAACAAGTAGTTAATAAAAAACTCGTTGGAGGCATGGTATCCACGAACTATACTAAGGTTGACCATGATGATGTGCTCGTTGATTCAAATAGAAAATCTAAAAAAACAAAAATAAAAACCAAATATTATGACTGAAGATTTAATGAATTTTGATTTGCCTGTTGACCGCTCTTCTATAATAAAAGTTATAGGAGTTGGTGGCGGTGGCGGAAACGCTGTAAATAGAATGGTTGAAAATAACGTACAAGGTGTAGAATTTATTGCGGTTAACACTGATGCACAAGTTTTACGTTTATCAAAAGCAGATATAAGAATTCAATTAGGAAGAACATTAACTAAAGGATTGGGAGCAGGAGCAGATCCTGAAGTTGGTCGTTTAGCAGCAGAAGAATCAAAACAAGAATTAGAACAATCTCTTGAAGGAGCAGACATGGTATTCATTACCGCTGGAATGGGTGGTGGAACAGGGACTGGAGCTGCACCAGTGATTGCTGAAATTGCTAAAGGAATGGGTATACTTACAGTCGGTATTGTAACTAAGCCTTTTAGTTTTGAAGGTGAAAGAAGAACTAATGTAGCAGAAGAGGGACTAAGATTACTTAAGCCATTTTGTGATACTTTCATAGTAATTCCAAATAATAAATTATTATTTGCCTTAGACAAAAATATTAATATGCTAGAAGCATATCGTGAAGCCGACAAGGTTCTTCGTCAAGGTGTCCAAGGTATTGCTGAAATCATCGCAGTGCCTGGGTTAGTAAATGTAGATTTTGCAGATGTAAGAACAGTTATGAAAGACAAAGGATCAGCGCTTATGGGTATTGGTATGGCCTCAGGTGATAATAGAGCTGTTGAAGCGGTAAGAAGAGCAATTCATTCTCCACTTCTTGAAACAAGTATAAACGGAGCTACTGATGCTATAGTAAATATCACTAGTGATGTCGATGTAAAATTGACTGAAGTTAATGAAGCTATTAATGAGATTCAAAACAATTCTTCAACTGAAATAAATATTATTCATGGACAAGCTATTAATGCTGATTTGGAAAACGAAGTAATTGTTACGATTATCGCAACAGGATTTAAGCAAGATGATTAGGAAAATGACGATTTTGAAGTTGATGAAATTTCTGTAGACTACAATCCAGATGAATCAGATAAGGACCACGCACCAAATGTTCCTGATTGGTTAAATAAAAGATTCAAATAAAAAATGTCAGAAGCTGAAAAGCTTCTTTTATTTTACATAAGTCACTACAATGCTTAACTTACTACTTGACAATGTATGGTACTTGGTGTAACATGGTGTTAAGGAGGATGAATATGACTACTCAATTTAAAAAAGGTGTTCTAGAAATGTTAGTTTTACAGTTGATATCTGAAGAAGATAAATATGGATATGAATTAGTCGAAAACGTTAATGAAGTTTTTGAAATTAAGGAAGGGACTATTTATCCGTTACTAAAAAGACTTACGAATGAGAAATACTGCGATTCATATTTTAAGGAATCCAAAGAAGGTCCGGCTCGGAAGTACTACATGGTAACTAGATTAGGTAAAGATAAACTAAAGAGTATTAGAAAAGAATGGATTACATTCCATGAGAGTGTATCGAAATTTATGGAGAAAAGGTGAGGATATGAATAAAAAGATATTTTTAGGAACATTGGTAAAAGAATTATCGATTTTGAAAATCAGTGAAAGAGAAGACATAGTAAAAGAATATTCTCAACACATAGATGATGAAGTTTCAAAAGGAAAGACTGAAGAAGAAGCAGTTGCCAATTTTGGAAACATAAAAGATCTTGTTATGGATATTCTGGATGCCTACAACATAGACTCATCAGTAGTAAACAAAAACGGTAATATTATAGAAAAAACAATTTATCATTTCAAAAAGTTTATGGATAAAGTATCAGACACCATCGATTCTTTACCAAAAGGTAGAAATGTTGGAGCGCAGATATTGAATTACTCTGTATATGTAAGTTTTTGGGGAATTCTCTTAACTGGGCTAATATTTTTCTACAAAGTCCTAGGATATGTTTTAGGCGGAGTATTTGGTGGATTTGGTGTATTTGTCATGGTATCACTTATAATTGTAATTTCAATAATTATGTTGATTATTCTTTACAATATTACTTTACACGTGTTTAGCAAAAAAAATACTAACTAAAAGAAGATTTATCTTCTTTTTTTTGTTAAAATACATTATAAGTCGAAGGGGGAGCAATTATGTATTTAGAAACAGAAAGAGTATACCTTAGGAGATTCAACACAGGTGATGAAATCTTTATGTTTGAACTTGATTCAAATCCATTAGTCACCAAATATGTTGGTGGAAAACAATTATGCATGAGTGAGTATAAGACTTATGTGGATTCGTTTGTAGATTTTTATAAACGCGGAAAGCATTGTGGCTTTTACAAAGCATTTCTAAAAGAAGATGATTCCTTTATAGGATGGTTTCATTTGAGACCAGAAAGAAGTGCTCCAGATGACTTTACACTATTAGAACTAGGATATAGGTTAAAACAACAATATTGGAACAAAGGTTATGCAACTGAAGTCTCGCTTAAAATTATTGATAAGGCATTCGCAATACTAGATGCTACAGTTGTCAGTGCTATCACTTTAGTAGACAATTCTGCCTCAGCTAGGGTAATGGAAAAAGTTGGAATGAAATTCACTAATAAACTATTATATATGGATCAATTTGAATGCGTTAGATACGCTATTGAGAAAAATAAGTAGACATCAATTATGGTGTCTTTTTTTGTATGTTAAAAAAAGATTCGTGGTAAAATTAATGACATTTTTTTTTGCTCAAAAGGTTAGAATTGTATTAGGGGGAGAGAGACGTGACAATATATCTTGATATGTTTTTCTTGATTAATTTTATAACGAATTATATGGTTTTCTATCTTTTGGGTAACTTCCTCGGACTTAAGAGGAAAAGGCTTATTGTTGGTAGTTTATTTGTTAGTGTTTTTACAATTTTTTCATTGATTTATCCTATCCCGATTTTTTTAAGATTTTTTGTTGGTATATTGTTCGTTTATTTGGCTTTCGGTTTTTACAACTTCAAACAGTTCATAAGTCTCTCCCTGTTATATTACACCATTAGCATCTCCGTTGGTGGATTAACATTCCTTATTGACAGTTCGGTTAACCTTAATCTACTAATAAGCAGTGTAGTAATTGTGACTGTTTTCTATCTTATTGATAAATTGGTATTTGACTCCAAATTGAGTTGGAAAACGCAAATTCAGACAAACGGGAAAAAAATTGTTGCTTTAATAGACACAGGTAATATAGCTTTGGTCGATGGGTTAAGCATTTGTTTTATTAAAAGTAGCATAAATTTAGATGTAGAATATAGCAAGTTATGCAGTATTGATACTATTAGTGGGACTACAGTCATAGATTTATATAAAGCGGAGATTGTAATTAATAAGTCTTTGATGGAATGTTATATCTCTTATAATGATGATATTCCGTATGATGCTCTCATTAGTCCACATTTATTTAAGTTTAAGGGGGAGAAGTAATGATTAAGATATTGAAACGAATATTTGGGTTTTTTGTTAATAGACAAGTCTACTTTATAAACAGTTCAGACGTGCTACCTGAACCGCTTACTATTGCGGATGAAAGGAAATTTGTTATTTTAAGTCAACAAGGGGATAAGTCAGCTAGAGATAAACTTATCGAACATAACCTAAGACTAGTTGTTTATATAGCAAAGAAGTTTGAAAGTACTGGTATACACATTGAAGACTTAATAGGTATTGGATCAATGGGCTTAATTAAAGCTGTGAAGACATTTAAGTTAGAAAAGAAAATTAAATTAGCTACTTATGCATATATGTGTATTGAAAATGAAATACTGATGTATTTAAGAAAAATTTCAAAATCGAGACAAGACGTTTCCCTTGATGAAAAACTAAATACAGATGCCGAAGGTAACGAACTTATCCTTGCAGATATCTTAGGGACTTCAGATGATGGGATATTTGATAAAATTCTTGCTGACGAGGAAAGAAAAGCGATTTATAAAGTTATCAGTGATCTCCCTATTAGGGAAAGAAATATAGTTACTTTGAGATTTGGTTTGTTAGGGAAAAAAGAACTTACTCAAAAACAAGTCGCCAAAACACTAGGTATCTCACAATCTTATATATCTCGACTAGAAAAGCGTATTTTCGAGAAAATAAAACATCAAGTAGACAAGGATTTGCAAAGAGAATAATCATTTATTTTTATCCATGAATAAAAATATAGAAAAATAGCCATACTCCTAATAGAAAAGGGGGTGGCTATTTTGCTTAATAGAGTTGAGATTACAGGTGTTGATACATCTAAACTACAGACATTGAAAAATAAGGAAATGATGGAACTACTAGTGATGATCAAAGGCGGAGACACTGCCGCAAGAGAGAAATTGATTATTGGTAATATAAAATTAATTCTTAGTGTATTAAAAAAATTTAATAATCGTGGTGAGAACTTGGATGATTTATTTCAAGTTGGCTGCGTTGGATTAATAAAAGCGATAGACAATTTCGATATGAGTCATGGAGTTAGATTTTCGACGTATGCAGTGCCAATGATAATCGGTGAAATAAGAAGATACCTTAGAGACTCAGGCTCAATCAGAGTTAGTAGATCTTTAAAGGACATTGCATATAAATCTCTTAAAATAAAGGAAAGATATTTAAGAGAAGTATATAGAGAGCCAACTATAAAAGAATTAGCAAAGGAATTAGAAGTAGAAGAGATAAATGTAGTAATGGCTTTTGAAGCAATACAGGAACCTATTAGTATGTTTACTCCAATATATAATGATGGTGGAGATACAATACATTTAATTGATCAGATACGTGATAAAATAGATACTGAAAGCAAAAACATAGAAGAAATAATGATAAAAGAAAGCTTAGAAAGACTAGAAAAAAGAGAAAAATCAATTATCCTAGAAAGATACTTTCAAGGAAAAACACAAATGGAAATAGCTGATGAAATAGGAATATCACAGGCACAAGTATCAAGACTAGAGAAATCAGCATTAAGACATATGAGTGAATATATAGGATAAAGTCATTATTTATAATGACTTTTTTTATTTGATTCTTCATATAATATTTTAGGGGGGATTTCATGGGGAATTATGTTGGAAAAATATCTTATCGTGAGTTACAAGATCTAGAAGTCGTTAATGTTGTAGATGGCTCTGTTCTTGGTACTATATCGGATCTAGAGATAGATACCGCTTCTGGTCATATTTGTAGCATAACTGTTAAAACATTAGGAAAGCTATTAAAAATCTTAAATCCAGATCGAGGAATAACAATTCCTTGGGATCAAATCATCAAAATTGGTGAAGATGTAATCATAGTGAATTACAACTGTATGCTTAACTAAAAAAAGTATGTATGCTATAATAATAGAGATATAAAATAGCGTTCAATTTTAAGGTGGTTATATGGTAAATAAAGAATTTATTAAGTCATTCAAGGATGATTATCCTAACATTAATATAGTCACTGTAACTAAATATGTTGACTATGAGGGCGTGCTAGCTTTTAGAGATAGTGGAATGCTTCATATAGGAGAAAATAGGGTTGACTCTTTTTTGGACAAGTATGAAAAAGTAGACAATGTGGTGTGGCATTTTATTGGATCTTTGCAAACAAAAAAAGTTAAAAAGATTGTAGATAAAATAGACTACTTACATTCACTAGATCGCTTAAGCCTTGCTCAGGAAATTAACAAAAGAGCTAAGGAACCACTAAAATGTTTTATTCAAGTTAAAACTTCTAAAGAGGAATCTAAACATGGGATAAACATAGATGATGTCGATAGTTTTATTACTGAGTTAGGTAAACTAGAAAGGATAGAGATTGTCGGGTTTATGACAATGGCACCAGAAACAAATGATACAAATGAACTTATTAATTGTTTCAAACAAATGGAACTATTAAAGGATAAATATCCATTCAATGAGTTATCAATGGGTATGAGTAATGACTATAAAGTAGCAATAGAATATGGAGCTACATTTGTGAGACTAGGGAGAATATTATACGAAAGGGGATAGATTATGAGTATATTGAGAAAACTATTCGGATATCCTATAGAAGAAAAGGAATTAACAGAGAATTACGATGGGAACGAAACTGGAGACAACCAACCTAAAGAGGCAAGAGATAGAATAATTTTTGAAAAACTAGTAGATAATTCAAAGGCACAAGACCTAGCTGCTAAGTTAGTGGCTGGAGAACCATTAGTTATCAATTTTGAGGATCTTGGAGTTAATGAGTCTAACCAACTAATTGCTTTCTTATCTGGTGTTATTTATGCAACAGGTGGAGTTAATTTACAAATGACTAAGAAGATTTTTATATTTTCTAAAGATGAGAATATGGAAAATGGATCAATTATGCACTTTTATAACCAATATAGAGAGGAAGCTTAACATGCAATCTGTATTAATATTTATATACTATTTTTTAACTGTTTATCAGTTATTATTATTTGGATACGTTCTATTAAGCTGGTTTCCTAACTTCAGAGGGAATCCCATCCATAGATTCTTAATAGTTATGGTAGAACCATATATTTCTAAATTTAGAAGGATTATACCGCCAATCGCAGGGATGGACTTTTCCCCAATCATAGGTTTCTTGTTATTAAGATTCGCGATTACCGGTATTGTTAATTTGATAAATGCTGGAGCATTTTAATAAAGAAGACCAAGAATTTGTAAAGAAGATTAAAAACTCAATTGGAAAACCACATCTTACAAAGTTTTTGGATTTGAATGAACAAACTATAGTTAGTAGAATTATCCCTGATGCGAATTTCTATGGAGGTTATGCAGGATCAGAGATGAAAAGAGCGAGTTTTTTTGAATCAGACGATTATAAAATATCATGTTTCAAACTTGTCTGTGACGAAAGGTTTGGTAAGCTTACACATAGAAGTATCTTAGGAAGCGTACTTGGTCTTGGAATTGAAAAAGAGAACATTGGTGACATTCTTGTTGATGATGAAACGCACATATTTGTAACTGACGAAATAAAGAAATATATTGTTCTAAATTTTACTACTGTGGGTAAAATCAACATAGATCTAAAATTGGTAGATGGAAGCAAATTGACAAGAAGTGAAAATTATAAACTAATAAAAGTTACTTTAAAGTCATTTAGGCTTGATATTATCATATCGAGTGTATATAATTGTTCTAGAAACGAGTCTAAAAATATGATTAACAAGGGATTGGTACGTGTAAATCATAGATTGACTGAGAACATATCTTATAATGTTAAACAAGGTGACTTGATTTCTGTTAGACAAAAAGGAAGATTTATCTTCTTAGAAGAACTAGGTATGAGTAGAAAATCCAATTATTTTGTATCTATTGGACTATATTAACGAAGATTAGGACAAGTGAATTACATTGACTTTAAAAGCGAACTAGAGATGGTGTGAGTCTAGTAAAAAGATGTAGTTTATATCACCTATGAGTATTCTTATTAAAAGTAAGATCGTAAATCTTGCGATAAAAGATTAGAGTGCACAACTATGGTTGTGAACTAAGGTGGTACCGCGAAAATATTCGTCCTTAGAATTTCTAAGGATTTTTTTATTTAAAAATAAACTAAGCAACGTTGGAGGAGTAATATGAAAGAATTTAAAGCAACATTATTGATGCCTAAAACAGATTTCCCGATG
>CAJYBF010000032.1 GCA_913064935.1 uncultured Mollicutes bacterium | reverse complement strand
TTTTTAAATTAAAAGAGGGGACAAAGTTTTATAAAAAAAAATAATGTTTTAGAAAGCGTAGTTATCGGGGGTGGTTTCATCGGCGTTGAAATGGCAGAAAATTTAAGTCATAGAGGTATTAATGTAACCATAGTCGACACACAGAAACAAGTTATGGCCTCATTTGATTATGAAATGGCTCAGTTCATTCATAAAGAAATGACTGAAAAAGGTGTAAAACTGATGCTAGGTCACTCAGTCACTGAGTTTAAAGAAGA
The DNA here is from genome assembly GCA_913064935.1 of uncultured Mollicutes bacterium. Classification (GTDB taxonomy): domain Bacteria; phylum Bacillota_I; class Bacilli_A; order MAG-NZ; family MAG-NZ; genus Zrk6. Next base: position 8,325 of record CAJYBF010000032.1, on the reverse strand, counting down.
AGGTAAACTGATCATTACCAAAAGCGGAAAACAACTTAAAACCGACATGATAATATTAGCAGTAGGTGTAAAAGGAAATATCAAACTAGCAAAAGAATCTAATCTCAAATTAGGTGAAACTGGTAATATTTTAGTCGATGAATACTTAAAAACAAGTGATGAAGACATATCCGCATGCGGAGATGAAATTGAAGTTAATCATGTTTTAACTAATGAAAAAGTAATAATTCCTCTGGCATGGCCAGCTAATCGTCAAGGACGATTAATTGCAGATCACATAAATGGATATGATGTTAAATACAGGGGTTCTTTAGGCACAAATGTCGCTAAAGTATTTGATTTTATTGTAGCATCAACTGGACTTAACGAAAGACAACTCAATAAACTTGAAATTGAGTATGAAGCAATTCATATAAATAGAAATAATCATGCAAATTACTATCCAAATTCTCATCCTATAATCTACAAAATTTTATTTGGAGTAAAAGACGGATTAATATATGGAGCACAAGGTATCGGTAGAGATGGAGTAGAGAAACGAATTGAACTAATAGCTACTAGTAGTAGTTATGGCGGAACAGTTATAGAACTATATGACATAGAATTATGTTATGCTCCTCCGTTTGGAAACGCTAAATTCCCTGTAAATATTTTAGGTTATGTTAGTTCTAATATTCTTAGTGGAGATTATAAAAATACACAATTGGTCGAAATTGAAGATATTATCAAAAATGGTCATCTACTTCTAGATGTTAGAACACCAGATGAATATGACCTAGGTCATATCGAAGGGTCTGTAAATATGTATGTCGATTCTATAAGACATAATTATAAAACCTTACCCAAAGACAAGCCAATATATTTAAATTGTCAAGTTGGTAACCGTGGATATATCGCTGCTAAAATGCTAAAGCACAATGGATTTAATAATGTATACAACTTAAGTGGTGGTTATAAAGTTTATTCTACAGCTGTTACTGACTTTACAGAAAAAGAAATTGGATTAATCCCTAAAGCTAAGGAGGTTAAAAATGTGGGAGATATAAAAGAAACGATTTATATAGATGCATGTGGTTTGCAATGCCCTGGGCCAATCATGGAGACAAAAAAAGCACTCGAAGGACTTAAAGATAATGACATCCTTAAGATTGAGGCAAGTGATTCAGGGTTTATGAAAGATATTGAATCTTGGGCTAGAAAAACGAACAATACACTGATTGATGTAAAGATGGAAAAAGACAATGTTGTTGCATATGTGATGAAGGGTACTAATGAAGAAACAATAAAAACAGTTGATGACGGCAGAAACGATACAACCCTAGTTTGTTTTAGTGGGGACTTGGATAAAGTTATTGCAGGTTTAATTATCGCAAACGGAGCCGCTGCAATGGGACACAGAGTATCAATCTTCTTCACATTTTGGGGTATTAATGTCTTAAGGAGACATTCTTCTCCTAAGCTTAAAAAAAGTACCATTGAGCACATGTTCGGTTGGATGATGCCAAAAGGAGCAAAAAAACTTGAAATATCTAAATTAAATATGATGGGAATAGGTACAAAGTTAATGAAAAACATTATGAAAAAGAAAAATGTTTTTTCAACTGAGCAATTATTGCATCAAGCATTAGAGAATAATGTTAAATTTATCGCATGTACGATGAGTATGGATGTCATGGGTATTAAAAAAGAGGAATTAATAGATGGAATTGACTATGGTGGAGTTGCAACATATATTTGTGAGGCACAAGATTCGAATATTACACTTTTCATTTAGTAAACTAGACTAAACTATATCGTATCCACTATTTTTCATAAGTGTTTTTGTCACTAGGTATTCTTCTAATCTATGGTAGCTTAATGATTCTTCGAACCACATATCTGTGTTATCATAACTTCCTACTTTAGTATAAGACTATGATATTAAACTCCTGAATCATTTACTAAATAAACAGAGTGATATTAGATAATACTATTAATAAGGAGTGATTTAATTGCGACCAAGAAAGTTATGTAAGTCAATTGTAAGTGTTACTCATAATTCAGATGAGTTAAAAGCAATAGAACAAGGTTTAAAAGACATAGGTGCAAAAGATATCATTAGTAGTAGAGATACAGTGACAATAATTCCGAATTGGGTAAACAATGATAAGCCTAACCCGAAAGATGGAGTTGTTGTAGGTCAAGACAGTTTAAGGAAAATAATCAATACTGTAAAATCTTACAATCCTAAAGAGTTAGTAATAGCAACTGGATCAGGCGGCTTGAAAACATCAAAAATAATGAAAAAAGTCGGTTATGATAAAGTTATAAAAGAAACAGAGGTAGACTTCGTTGATTTAAATTATGGACCCTTCATTGATCTTAGCCTATTTCATAGAAGACCCTCTTCAACAAAAATAAATCAAGTGATAGAACTTGCTACAGTAAGAATTTCTTTTACACAGCTTAAAATGCATGAGGAATCAACCATCTCAGCATCTTTAAAAAATATGGCCCTTGGAGTACCCCCGGCAGAGATTCATGGATATCCTAAAAAAAATTTAGGCATCCACGATGACTTGCACGGCTTCATAACTGCTATGGCAGAAAGAATACCAATCGATATCTCTATTGTGAGTTGCAATCCAGCTATGATAGGAAGCGGTCCTTCAAATGGTCTATCAAGGCATACAGGTCTCGTGATTTGTGGTACAGACCCAGTTGCAACTGATACAGTTGGAGCAAGATTACTAGGATTTAAACCACAAGCAATAAAATATCTATTCGATTGTGGAAAATTAAATATTGGTGAAACCAATCTTGATGAAATAATAATGAACGGTCTGGGCATCAAAAAAGCCGAAAAAATTTTCAGCGAAAGGGTTTATGGTGAATCCATCCTAATAGACTAAAAAAGAACTCACTGAGTTCTTTTCCTGTTTTAAGTAAATCCAATATCTTTTGATAATTCTGTCCGCCTAATAAATTTTTTTTCATTATCACAAGTTATCAGTATCTTCATAATTCCTCGAGATTAAAGATGAATAAAAGAGTTGATAAACTATCCATTCAAGTATAAGTTCTCGGTCATTCGTATACTACAATGGAACGATTTTAGAAAGTCCAATCCACAGGAAGAAAAAAACTGGATGATTTCTCATCCAGTGTGCGCATATAATGGTGCGGGTAACAGCACTTCAACATGCACTCGTTGTGATAAACACTAGTAATACCGTAGTTATTAAATCAGTAGAATACTATATATATATACAAATCCTAACACCTAGTCAGAATTTATGTGGGTGTTAATGGTGGAGTTGGTGTATTACCATATATAACCACATCATTCGTTACTTACACTTAATTTCAACATATTCTCTTAACTCAGATATTGACTGAAATCAATCTTCAGGGCTATTCTCAATACATTTATCGATAACACTATGAAGAACTTTGATTAGGTTACTATTACCAAACTTATCTGTAACAGATTTTCTTCAAATTCCTCTATGTACATATTATTACAAAACAAAAAAACAATTGCACAACTTTGTACAATTGTTTTTCTCTTGTTCTTTATTTTTGGAAGAAAATAAAAAAAACATTTTAAGCAAAACTCTAAATATATAATTCCATCACACCACTTAACTAAATTTGAAGTGTAATTTGTTTATTGAGCTTTCTTCTTCATGTTTCTAGTCTTAACATCAAAGATAACTGCTGCTACTAATACTATACCACTTACAACTTTAGCTTTATCGATATCAACACTAACCATTGCTAAACCAGTTGCTAGTGATGCCATAACTAGGGCACCAATAATAGATCCGGTTACTTTACCTACTCCACCTGCAGCAGATACTCCACCTACAAGCGCTCCTGCGATTGCGCTTAACTCAAATCCATTTCCTGAAGTTAAGGAAGCTGATCCAATTCTTGATGCAAACATTATTCCAGATAATGCTGATAACAATCCCATAGATCCAAATACAGCATATGCAATTTTGTTTACACTGATTCCACTAGCTGACTCGCCTTTTGGATATAAGAGGATATATAAAAAATTATATATTAGTTATTTTATTTTGCTTTGTTTTTTGTTGCAATATCGAACCATACAGCTAGTAGTAATACCAATCCTTTTACTACTTGTTGCCAGTCAATACCTAAACTCATTAATGACATACCATTGTTGATAACACCCATTACAAGTCCACCAATTATCGCACCGATAACGGTCCCAACACCACCTGATGCACTAGCTCCACCGATATATGCTGCTGCAATTGCATCTAGTTCAAATAAATTACCTGCTTTTGGTACAGCTGCATTTAATCTAGCTGCATAAACTAATCCAGATATTGCTGCTAATAATCCCATATTTACATAGATTAAGAACATTACTTTTTTAGTTTTTACACCTGATAATTTTGCTGCTTCATAATTACCACCCATTGCGTAAACATGTCTACCTATTACTGTTTTTGTAGTAATAAATGCATATATAATAATTACAATGAATAGGATAATAGATACATTTGGAAATCCTCTGTATCTAGCTAATGTAAATGTGAATAAATTTAACGCAACAATGATAAATGTACTTGAGAATACAGTCATCCATACTGGTGCTACATCAAATCCATATTTTTGTTTTTTTCTTCTACCAGTATATGCGTAATAGATATATCCTAAACTGAATAGAATTCCAATTACAATGGTTAAAATATGTAATCCGTCTCCACCAAAGATATCTGGTATGAATCCAGAACTAATTGAATTAAACTCATCAGGGAAAGGTCCTAATGATGCTCCCTTTAATACTACTAATGTTAATCCTCTAAAAATTAACATACCACCCAATGTAACAATAAACGCTGGAATTTTTATATATGCAATCCAGAAACCATTCCAAGCTCCTGCCATTAAACCAATTGATAAAGCTGCTGCGACAGATATCGACCAATGATAATCATTTCTTATCATCATAATACCTGCGATTGCTCCAACGAATGCAGCTACACTACCTACAGATAAATCAATATTACCAGTTAATATTACAATTAACATACCTACAGCCAAGATGAGTATGTGTGCATTTTGCAATAGAATATTTGATATATTAAGTGGGTATAGTGAAACACCACCTGTTTGATAATTAAAGAAAATCATAATTACTATTAACGCAAATATCATTCCATATTGTCTAATATTATTAGATATCATTGAACGTATCAATAATACTTGTTTATTTTTTCCTAAGAATTTACCTATCATTGTTTCCCCAAACATATCTCCAACTTTAGTCACTATACTTTTAAGCTTTTTAATTATGTTTTTATATTCTAGTTTATCCATTATGAGGAAACCCCTACTTTCTCAGAAACAATAAGTTTCATAATTTCTTCTTGTGTTGCTTCAGACTTATCTAGTTCACCAGTTATATTTCCTTCACTCATTACATAAATACGATCACTCATACCTATTACTTCACTTAGTTCAGAAGATATTACAATTACAGCTTTACCTGCTTCAGCTAATTGATTAATAATCGTATAAATTTCATATTTTGCCCCAACATCAATACCTCTTGTTGGTTCATCAAGAATTAATACTTCTGGATTGGTAAACATCCATTTACTTAACACAACTTTTTGTTGGTTCCCACCACTTAAGTTCTTAGTCTTTTGCAGTATACTTGAACATTTAATCGTCAAGGATTTTACTTGCTCTTCAACTTCAACAATCTCTTTATTCTCGTCTATTATAATTCCTTGTCTTACTCTATCAAGATTTGATAAAGTAACATTTCTCTTAATATCATTGATTAGAATTAAACCTAGATTTTTTCGATCTTCAGTTACATATGCTAATCCATGTTTAATCGCTTGAGATATGTTTTTAAAATCTACCTTCTTACCATGGAGGAACATTTCTCCTTCGATGTTTTTACCATATGATTTTCCAAAGATACTCATCGCAAACTCCGTTCGTCCTGCGCCCATTAGTCCAGCAATCCCAACTACTTCACCACTTTTAACATTTATATTAATATCATTTAAGATTTTTCTTTCATACATAGGGTGATCAATATTCCAGTTTTTAACCTCTAGAATAGTTTCACCGATTTTAGCATTTCTTTTCGGGAATAAATCTGTTAATTCACGCCCAACCATGCTTTTGATAATTCTATCTTCATCAACTTTATCTTTCACCATGTCTAGACTTTCAATTGTCTTACCATCTCTTAGGATCGTAATTGAGTCACTAATTTGTTCAATTTCGTTTAATTTATGAGATATGATAATTGAAGTAACTCCATGACTTTTCAATTCAACAATTAAATTAAGAAGATTCTGTGAATCCTCTTCATTTAATGCACTAGTAGGTTCATCCAGTATTAATAAATCAATATTCTTTGATAAAGACTTTGCAATTTCTACAAGTTGTTGTTTCCCCACTCCGATATCTTTAATCAGTGTACCTGGGTTCTCATTTAACCCAACTCGTTTAAGTAATTCGACTGTTTTACTTCTTGTTTTGTCCCAATCAATGATTCCTCTAGTTGATCTTTCATTACCCAAAAATATATTTTCGGCAATACTTAAATACATTATTAAGGCTAATTCTTGATGAATAATTCCAATTCCCTTTTTCTCACTGCTCTTAATTCCATTGAATTTACAGATTTCACCATTATAATAAATATCACCTGAATAATTACCATAAGGGTAAACTCCACTTAATACATTCATGAGCGTTGATTTCCCTGCCCCATTTTCTCCAACCAAGGCATGAATTTCACCTTTTTTCACTTTGATGTTCACATTATCAAGAGCCTTAACTCCTGGAAATTCTTTTGTAATGTTTCTCATCTCAAGAATGTATTCATTCATTTTAGTTTTCTCATTTCATATTGTATATTAGTGACGGGTAATTCCTGTCACTAATATACAAATATTCTTAAAATTTAATCGTCGTTAGTATTTCTTAGTTTGCAGGTACATCAAAGTCATCTAATGACCAATAACCTGTTGTAATTAATGCTTCCTCCCAGTTTGATGAATCTACAAATACTGGAATTAATAAGAATGAAGGAACTACCAATTCACCATTATCATATGTTTCTGTATCATTAATAACTACGTCTTCACCTTCGATTATTGCATCTGCCATAGAAACTGCAACACCAGCTAAAGTACGAGTGTCATTAAATACTGTAGAACTTTGATAACCATTAATAATTGCCTGCACTGAAGCTAATTCTGCATCTTGTCCAGTAATATAAGGCATTGGAGTATCTGTAGTTTCTAAACCATAACCGTTAGATCTTAATGCTGAAATAATACCAATACTTAATCCATCATATGGTGCTAATACTGCATCAACAGTAGCTCCACCAGAATAAGTTGAAGTGATAATATCTTCCATTCTTGATTGTGCAACTGTTCCATCCCATCTTAATGTAGCAACTTGGCTGAATTCAGTTTGACCTGAAGCAACAACTAATTTACCGCTGTTAATATAAGGCTGAAGAATGCTCATAGCGCCACCAAAGAAGAATCCACTATTTGAATCATCTGGAGATCCTGCGAATAACTCTAAGTTAAAAGGTCCAGTTTCGTTTTCTAAGTCTAATCCATCAACAATACCTTGACCCATTAATACACCAACACCGAAGTTGTCAAATGTAGCATAGTAACTTACAAACTCACTGTTTAAAATCAAACGGTCATAAGCTATAATGGTAATTCCTGCATCGTTGGCTTTTGATAAAGCATCTGTTAATGATTGATTATCGATTGCAGCAATAACTAGTACTTTTACACCTTTTGTAATCATATTCTCTACTTGAGATACTTGAGTAGTAATATCGTCTTGTGCGTATTCTAATGTAACTTCATAACCAGCTTCTTCGAACTGTTCTTTCATTTAATATCCATCAGATATCCATCTTGAAGAAGATGTAGTAGGCATTGAAATTCCAATGTCGACAGTTGCTGCTTCTTTACCACATGCTGCTACTGCTAAAATAAATGCAACACTTAAAACTAATAACAAACTTTTTCTCATTTTAAGTTTTCCTTTTTTTTTTAATTATTTTTACAATTTCTCTTGTGAAATTGTTAAAACTATTGTCCGTAGTATGCATCTTTACCATGTTTTCTGTTAAAATGTTTTACTAGTAAATCTTTGTCCATCTCCTTGGAATCGCCTTTGGTTGATTCTGTATAATATGCCATTTCAGAAATAGTTTCTAAAACCAAAGCATTATGTACAGCTTCTTCAACGCTTGTTCCCCATGAGAATGGTCCATGTTCACTCACTAATACACTAGGACAATGT
>CAJYBF010000031.1 GCA_913064935.1 uncultured Mollicutes bacterium | reverse complement strand
ATAGAATTACTGGATGATTAGGTGGTAGAGTTTCTGAAGAAATTATCTTCAACGAGATTACGACTGGTGCACACAATGATTTCCAAAAAGCTACCCAAATCGCAAGATCTATGGTTACTGAATATGGTATGAGTTCGCTTGGTCCAATCCAATATGAACGTAGTACTGGTCCTGTATTCTTAGGAAGAGACTACAATAAATCAAAGGATTTCTCTGAAAAGATGGCAATTGAAATTGACAACGCTGTAAAAGAAATCATTGATGAGTGTTATAAAAAAGCAGAAAAAACATTAAATGATAATCTAGATTTGGTAAAAAGAATCGCCTACTATTTATTAGAAATCGAAACTTTAACTAAAGACGAAATTTATGAAATAGTTGAGTCTCACCAATTAAAATGGTGGGATGACAAAGTTGCTAAGGAAAATTCTAAGAGTGCTAAAGAAATTTCTAAGAATGATGAGGAAGATTCTAAGAGTGACGAGGAAGATTCTAAGAGCGACGACGAGGATTCTAAGAGTGATGAGGAAACAATCGAAATTAAGTAAAATAAAGATGCTTTCTTAAAGCATCTTTTTACTTTCTATTTAAATCAAAGCTGTCTACTTCATTTAAAATCTTTCCGTATTTAGCCCTAAATATAAAGAAATATCCATATCCCACAAGAGACAGTAACCCTACAACTACCCACACATAGCTGAAACTATAACCAGCGTCAATTAAAGACCCAGGAATTAAAGTTGCAATCATATGACCACTAATATAGAAAATACTCATTAACCCTGATATTCTTCCCATTAGATTCTGTGGTACTATTTTAGAAATTATTGGTGCTCCACCAATAGCGATAATTATTTCACCAATCGGAAAGATAAACAACAAACCAAATAATCCTATCTTAAAATCAACAACCGAGAATGCAAATAACGTAATAATATACAAGGCATATCCAATCGTTAATTTAGTCATAGCTGTTTTTCTTCTGAACAAGAAGGTAATTGCAGCCGTAAACAGCACAACCACTAGCCCATTAAAACTATACATAAGTCCAAATACCTTATCACCATCTTTAAAGAGACTTGTAATATATAAAGGGAGTGTGAAATCTAGTTGTCCATATGTAAATGATGTAAAGAATGATAATAACCCATAAAAGAAGATAACTGGTCTATTTCTCATTATTGATATAATTGAGTCTTTAGTTTCGGTTTCATAAGCGTTTTCTGTAACTATATGTTTCTTCTCTTTAACAAACATGACTAATAATATCCATCCTAATAATGTTGTAAAAACATCAATTATTATAAAAAGGGTAAAATGATTTTCTAGAAGTAATGCTCCTAAAGCGGGTCCAACTATAAATCCAAGGTTCATTGCTATGTAATTTAAACTATAAGCGGTTTCCCTTTCTTCAGTTTTAGTAATATTAGCAAGTAAAGCTTCATGAGCTGGTCCAGCTAACCCAAAGAATAACATTCCAACCATTAGTAATACAGCAGTAATAATGCCAATTTCAAAGAATATAATCAACAGGAACGATATCATTCCGAGTAATTCGAATAGGACGATAGTCTTTTTCTTTCCAAATTTGTCAGAGAGTATCCCGCCACCCATTGAACTTAGTAACGATATCACCATGCTGACAAGCGCATAAATAGTTATCTCTTTTGTAGACATATTTAATTTTGTATCTAATATTATTACAAATAGAGGCCAAATGAATGCACCTACAGATACTACTAATCTACTAAGAGAGATTAAGTATACTTCGTATGATAGTCCTTTGTATTGTTTAAAAATATTCATATAAATCCTCCAACAGTTGATTGTATCATAAGAGTATTTTTTTTGCTATAATGAAAATGAGGTGACAATATGCGCATAGATAAGTTTTTAAAAGTATCAAGAATAATTAAGAGGCGTTCAGTGGCCAAGGAAATCTCTGATAATGGTAGAGTTGAGATTAATGGTAGAATCGCCAAGTCTAGTTCAAATGTCAAAATAGACGATATGGTGAAAATCCACTTTGGAAATAAAAAAGTAACAATAAAAGTAAAAGAGTTACTTAATTCTACAAAAAAAGAAGATGCTAACTCAATGTTTGAATTGATTAACGAGGAAAGAAATGCGTAAAGAGCATTTCTTTTTTATTAATTTCATATCTTATATTGAGGTGAGATAATGGATCAAAATTCGCATCAAATATTCTTAAAGGACAGGAAGTCCTTAGATTTGACTGGAGTAGTAAAAATAGAAAGCTTTAATGAGGAAGAATTTATCGTTGAAACAGAGCAAGGTTATATGACCATTGTTGGACAAGAGTTAGAAATGAGAAATTTAGATGTAGAAAAAGGTGAGTTACAAATCAAAGGTTATGTCACGATGATTGAATATAAAGACCACACCGTGACAGCATCTAAATCTATGTTCAGTAAACTCTTTAAATGATTTCTCTAGAAACACAATACTCGTTATTAATAAATTCAGTAATATTTGGAGCTTACTTAGGGATAACCTACGATATGTTAAGATTTTTTAGAAAACAAAACTACTGGTTTAAGGTAATCACTGACATACTTTTTTGGGTTACTCAAAGTGCAATTGCTAGTTTGTTCTTTTACAACATCAGCTATGGTATAATCCCCATTTACTTATTTATCATGTTCTTCGTTGGATTTGTAATATACTACTATTTCCTTCACGGTTTCCTTTTCGGAAGATTGATATTTATTTCTAATAACACAAAAAAATTGTTTACAACGACAAAAAAACAAAGAGACTTTATGTTGGGTATCGACAATATCGACCGATTGGGTACGCTTTTCAAAAAAATAAAACTTAATAAAACAAAGGACTCAAAATAACGCTTTATTCCTAATAGAAGTGTTATTTTCATGTATATATGTTATAATAATTATTGATTTTAATGAGAGGTGATGTTAATGAAATTGACAGAACAAGAAATAGTAAGAAGAGAGAAATTAGCTGATTTAAGAGAAAAAGGTATCAATCCTTTTGGTACTGCATTTGACAAAACTCATAGTTCTTCAGATATTAAAAGAGACTTTGATAAATACTCTAAAGAAGAGTTACATGATATGAATCAAGGATTAATCTCTATCGCTGGTAGGATAATGACAAAACGTGGTAAGGGAAAAGCTGGTTTTGCTCACATTCAAGATCAAGCAGGTCAAATCCAAATATACGTTCGTAAGGACGAAATTGGTGATGATATGTTTGAAGTTTGGAATAAAGCAGATATTGGTGACTTTATCGGATTAACTGGTATTATTATGAAAACCGGGATGGGAGAGCTTTCTGTTAGAGCAAAAAAATATACTCATCTTTCTAAAGCTTTGCGTCCATTACCTGAAAAATTTCACGGACTTACTGATGTTGAGGAAAGGTATCGTAGAAGATATCTTGATTTAATAATGTCAGAAGAAAGTAAAGATACATTCATTAAACGATCACTAATAATTCAAACGATGCGTGAGTATTTAAATAATTTAGGATGTTTAGAAGTTGAAACTCCTGTGTTGCACCCAATTCTAGGTGGTGCAGCAGCAAGACCATTCACCACTCACCATAATCAACTGGATATGCCTTTTTACATGAGAATAGCTGTTGAGCTTTACTTAAAAAGATTAATCGTTGGTGGGCTAGAAGGCGTTTACGAAATAGCGAGAACTTTTAGAAACGAAGGTACTTCATATAAACATAACCCTGAATTTACAATGATGGAGCTTTACATTGCTTACTCAGATATGGAAGGTATGATGGAGTTAACAGAGGATATGATAGTTACTATTGCTGAAAAAGTTGTAGGAACAACAGATATCACTTATGGTGATGATCAAATAGATTTGTCTAGAAGTTGGAGACGAGCTCACATGGTAGATTTAGTTAAAGAACACTGTAACGTGGACTTCTGGAAAGAAATGACCTTCGAAGAAGCTAAAGCAATAGCTGAAGCTAATGGCATTCATGTAGAAAAACACCATTACGGTGTTGGTCATATAATTAATGAATTTTTTGAAAAATTCGTCGAGGAAAAATTGATCCAACCTACATTTGTTTACGGTCATCCGGTGGAGATATCTCCACTAGCTAAAAAAAATGTCACAGATCAAAGATTCACTGATAGATTTGAAGTGTTCATTGGAGCGAGGGAGTACGGTAATGCCTTTAGCGAATTGAACGATCCAATCGACCAAAGAGAAAGATTCGAAAATCAAATAAAAGAAAAATATTTAGGAAACGACGAGGCCAACGAAATGGATGTTGATTACGTTGAAGCATTAGAATACGGTATGCCTCCAACTGGTGGATTAGGTGTTGGTGTTGATAGATTAGTAATGTTACTAACTAACTCTCCTTCTATTAGAGATGTATTATTATTTCCACATATGAAACATAAAAACAACTAATTATGTTATATTTCTATATTTCCGTTGGTTTAATATTAAGCATAGACGCCACTTTGATATGTGCTGTTTATGGGATTAATTTAAAAAAAAATGATGCAACAAGATACATCCTACCTATCCTTATTGGTTTGATGCACATTGTATTTCCAATTGCATTTGGGCTATTGGGTGTATTGCTGAAAGAGTACGTTGAACTATACGCTCGTTTCATTTCGGCTGCTATATTTATATACCTAGGTGTCCAAATGATTAGAAGTAAAAATGATTCTGAAGTTTGCCTTTCTAGGTCAATTAGAAATAGTTTATTACTTGCTCTAGGTGTGAGTATAGACTCAATAGTATTAGGCTTATCTTTTGGTATTAGTTCAATTGAACACAATTTAATTTATGCCGGTTTAGTATTTGGAATTATATCATTTATCTTAAGTTATCTAAGTTTGAATCATCTTCCTGGTTTCAAAAAAATGGAAAGATTCAACTTACAATACGTGTCCGGTGGATTCTTTATATTATTAGCTATACTATCGCTTTTTCAAATAGTATAAAACAAACCCTCAAAATTTGAGGGTTTTTAAATTAAATCATAATTTTCTGCTATCTGCATAAAGATATCGGTTACGGATAAATATTCACCATGTTCCTCTGTAATATCATTCATTAAAGTTATAACTTCCTGATATAATACATCACTTATACATTCTCTTGATAGTAATAATCTCTCAACTTGATCGACATAGTCTTGAACGTTTTCTCTATCATCATTGTTCATATCACTAAAGTCAGTTTTAAAATCCTCTAAATCGCACAGCAAGTTGTAAACAATAGAATTATCCTCTAACTCTGTAAACGAAGAAAACTGATTTGTGCAATATGATTCTATTTCGAATACTTTTTCGTGAAGATAGTTAAATCCTACGCTAAATATATAAGCTTCATCTTCATCGAAGCTCTCATTAATAGTCAAATGAGAAATTGTTAAGAAGAATGGCTTGAGTCTGTCGTAAACAAGTGATTCTTCACTTTCCATCTCTTCTATAAAAGTACCTTTTTCGGATAACCAGTATTGATAATCATTTACTATTTTCATATTAACCTCTACATTATTTGTCTACATTTATTATTGCCACAATTCATCTAATTTATTATATCATTATCCTAATGCAACATCTAGGGTCATCATAACAGCAAATCCAATCATGAATCCTATTGTTGCTAGTTTTGCATAATTATTTTTCTGAGACTCAGGTACTAGCTCCTCTATAACGACATATACCATCGCGCCAGCTGCAAAACTTAATGCATAAGGAAGAATACTTCTCATACTATAAGCTAGTAGCGCTCCTATCACTCCAGCTATTGGTTCAACTAGAGCACTCGCCTGGCCAATAAAAAAACTTTTTCTCCTTGACATTCCTTCTCGTCTAAGTGGAACAGAGACTGCTGCACCTTCTGGAAAGTTTTGTAACCCAATACCTATCGCTAGTGCTACAGCAGTTGCTAATGTTGCTCCTTGGATTCCTAGCGAAATAGCTCCAAATGCAACTCCAATCGCCAATCCTTCGGGAATGTTATGCAAAGTGATTGCTAATGTTAACATAGTTGACCTTTGAGCCTTATCTGATTTATTCATTTTTTTTGTTAGCCATATATCAATACCCATAAGTAGAGAACATCCTAAGACAAAACCAACCAACGGGGGAATCCATTCTGTTATTCCTAATTCCTTACTCATGTCTATACTAGGAGCTAAAAGCGACCAAAAAGAGGCTGCAATCATCACACCCGCTCCAAATCCAAGCATCGCATTCAGTACATACTCATTCATTTTCTTGAAGAAGAAAACTGTAGCAGCACCGACAGCGGTTACGAACCATGTGAATGTAGTAGCTAATAGTGCTTGAGTTATGCTATTTAGTTCAATAAACCACTCAATCATTTATACACCTCAATTTATGATATGTGAGGGATATTTATTTGTGAGAATGCTGATTTAAAAAACTAAATAGTAAGTAAATTAAGATCGGATTGCCTTATCGGTCGCTATATATTTAATCTATCGCCATGATTACTTGCTTAGTGTGTATAATTTCATAAAAAAACCCAACCAATGGGTTGGGTTATATATTTCTATGCTTTGTTTATCGAACCAAACAACTCCATTTTTTCTTTTACCATTGCTTTTATAGCTTTGAATCCTGGTCCAAGTAATTTTCTTGGATCAAATCCTTTTCCTTCCAAATCTTTTCCAGCTTCAATATATTTTCTAGTTGCAGCAGCAAATACTAATTGGCATTCTGTATTTACGTTTATTTTAGAAACACCTAACGAAATAGATTTTTTAACCATATCTGCTGGAATTCCTGTTCCGCCGTGCAACACTAAAGGCATACCCGAAGTAATAGCTTGAATGTCTTTTAAGACATCAAAATCAAGCCCTGCCCAATTATCTGGATACCTACCATGAATATTACCAATACCAGCCGCAAGCATCGTTACACCTAAATTAGCAATTTGTTTACATTCATCAGGACTAGCAACTTCTCCAGTTCCTGAAACACCATCTTCTTCTCCACCAATAGAACCAACTTCTGCTTCTACAGTAATATTTTGTTTGTTCGCAAGGTTTATGATTTCAACAGTTTTAGCAATATTCTCTTCAATTGAATAATGTGATCCATCAAACATAACACTTTTGAATCCCGCTTCCATTGCTTTTTGTGCACCATCGAATGATCCATGATCTAAATGAACAGCTACTGGAACTGATATATTCAATCCTTCTAACATACCATTAATCATTCCTACGATAGTTTTGTACCCACCCATATATTTCGCTGCACCTTCTGATACACCCAATATAACTGGCGAGTTATTTTCTTGCGCAGATTCAAGTATCGCTTTTGTCCACTCTAAGTTGTTTATGTTGAAGTGTCCAACTGCATATCCTTCTTTTCTTGCTTTTTCTAGCATTTCTTTAGTGTTTACTAACATTATTTTTTCCTTCTTTCTATTGAAGTTCTTACTAACTCTCTAAATAAGGGATGTGGTCTTTGTGGTCTAGATAAAAACTCAGGATGAAATTGAGGGGCAATAAAGAAAGGATGATCCTTTAACTCTATTATCTCCGCCAATCCTGTTTGAGGATTCATTCCAGAAAAAACCATTCCAGCTTTTTCAAGCATGTCTTTGTATTTGTTGTTAAACTCATAACGATGTCTATGTCTTTCTTTTATAAAGGTTGAACCATATATCTCATGTGCTTTTGTTCCTTCTTTAATAACACAATCGAATAATCCTAATCTTAACGTTCCACCCATTTCAACACCTTTGTACTGATCTGGTAAATAATCAATAACAGGATTCGGAGTTTCCTCATCATATTCTGTAGTATGAGCATCAATCCCCAAAACATTTCTAGAATATTCAACAACCATTAGTTGCATTCCTAAACAAATACCTAAGATTGGAACTAGGTTCTCCCTAGCGTATCTAATTGTTTCAATTTTACCTTCCATAGCTCGTGGTCCAAATCCACCAGGAACTATAAGTCCATCTACATCCTTAAAAGTTTCCGCAGCGTTTTCTGCATTAACTTCTTGTGCATGTATCCATTTTATTTTAACATTGTAACCATAATGGAATCCTGCATGTAATAGTGATTCAGAAACGGATTTATAAGCATCATGTAAAGAAACATATTTTCCAACTAATCCTATAGTAACTTCGTTACTAATATTATCAATTTTTTTTGCTAGTTCTTCCCATTCGGTCATATCTATTTTATTAGTGAATCCGAATTTCTCACATACTAGACTATCTAGTCCTTCATCATGTAAATGAAGTGGGACTTTATAAATCGAACTACTATCTCTAGAGATAACAACATTCCTCTCGTTAACATCACAGAATAGTGCTATTTTACTTTTAACTTTATTAACTTCAGCAACTCTGTCTTTCTCAGTTCTTAATACAATGATGTCGGGTTGAATACCTAATGATCTTATTTCCTTTACACTATGTTGTGTTGGTTTAGTTTTAATTTCTTTAGCAGCAGCAAGATAAGGAATTAAAGTAGTGTGGATATAAATAGTATTATCATATCCAAAATCTCTTCTAGCTTGTCTTATCGCTTCTAAGAATGGTAAAGATTCAATATCTCCAACAGTCCCACCAATTTCAGTAATGATTACATCTGCATCTTCTTGTTCAGCTGCATCAATCAACTTTTGCTTGATTTCATTAGTAATATGTGGAATACCTTGGATTGTAGCACCTAAGTAGTCCCCTCTTCTTTCT
>CAJYBF010000030.1 GCA_913064935.1 uncultured Mollicutes bacterium | reverse complement strand
TCAGATGGCGCAGGTGTGATGTTGATGCCTGGATACAGACGCAGGTTGATGCGAATACTTCTACCACTGACTTTCAACTATTACTGACCCAAACGGGGGTGAAAACATGAGTCCATAAGAATACTGCTAAAAGCAGCTAGTAATGCGGCTGAAAAAAAAGCATTGCAAAACTAAATTAATTTTATAGGAAAGAATATGCAAGTTAATATTTCACTCACAGGATTGAATCCTGCTAGTCAATCTAGAAATTTTGAAAAAGTTCAAATGAACTTTCATGAACTACACACTGTTACAAGCATCTGTAACTATAGCCCTATTATCTTTCAAGGTGGTATTCGCAAGGCAGAAAATTTCTTGTCTGCTGGATCACTGATCTTGGATTTCGATGGCACACACAAACTCGAAAAGATTAAAGAAGAGAGGTTAGCATGAATTTGGGGGAACTCGAAACTGAGCTTGCGTTATACGTCCAAGACGATAGCCTTGCGACTTATTTCAAGGACTGGATAAATTCGAGCGTGTATGAAATTGCCAACGATTTTTTACTAACTGCCCTTCGTCTTAATGAGCCGACAGATTTGATAGTCACGGAATTAGACTGACTCTACGATTTGCATGCAACTTATATGAAGAAAGTTTATAAGTGTTATTATTGATAAATTGCTTGAAGATAAATTGCTTGATGATGAAAGATATTGTAAGAATATGCTTGAGTCTGTTATAACAAGCAAAAAGGGTCCGATATTTCTTAAACGGACACTTAAGTTAAAGGGTGTTGATGAGAATTTTATCGAAGATATAATGTATGAGTTTACTGAGGAAACAGTAGTTGAATTGTTAAACGAAATCATCGATAAAGAATTGAGAAAGATTAAAATTGTTTCTTTAATCAAATATCTTAGTCAGTTAAAACAAAGATTAGTTAGATCTGGATTTATGATTAGCGATATAAATCATATAATTAACGAAAGATTAGATGAAATCAAGGAAGTCATTGATGAAGAATCTGCTATTGAAAAAGAATTCAAAAAATTTGATGTTAAAGATATACCAAAGCAAAAGCTTATAAAAAAATTATGTGACAGAGGATTTAATTACCAAGACGTAAAAAAAATTGTCAATAACTAGTAAATATTAGTATAAATTAGCAATTCTTGGAGAAGATATTTATATAAAATATCCGAAGGAGAGCTTATGAATACTAGAAGAAACAAGAAAAGAGAAGTAGAATTTTCTGATGAGTTATTGGTAAGAGGGAAACATGTTGAACCTAAGGTTAAAAAGGAGATTGACAAAAAATCTAAAAGTGGTAAAATGAATGTGCAACTTAATAGTTCTTCAGGGCAGGGTGAAATTCCCGACCGGCGGTAATAGTCCGCGAGCGCAAGCTGATCTGGTGTGATTCCAGAACCGACAGTACAGTCTGGATGGTAGAAGAGACACTTTTTTGTGTAAACCTAGTCCGAAGAAATTTATTTCTTGCGGGATTTTTTTTATTCAAGGAGGAAATATGAAAAATTTTTATGAAAGCAACAAATTGTTTACGTGGCTTGTGGCATCTGCTATTGCATTGACTGTACTTGTAATAATAATCTTCAGTAAAGAAGATTGGACTGGAAGTAGAGTTTACAGTGGTATCGCAAAACTTAAGGAGTTCATTGATTTACTAGGTGCAAATACATTGCTAAATTATTTGATTGTAGGAATATTAATATTCTTATCAGTCATAGGCTTAGCGGTATTCTTTACTAAGTTGGCTGCTTCAAACAGTGAGTTATCAGATGTAAAAAAAGTATCTATTGTAGGAGTTTTCAGTGGATTAGCATTTATCTTTATGTTCTTTGGTATTCCATTTATACTTCCATTTTTGAAAATTGAAGTAAGTGTTGTTATTATACTATTGGTTATGAGTTTCGTTGATTTTAAAAGTGGTGTTATGATCGCATTAATTATTGCTGTTCTTGATTTTATAGTCAAAGGATCTGCTGTAGGATATCCAATCGATCAATTCGCTTACTTTATCGCAGCATTCTTCTTTATTACACCTGTTTACTTCATTACTAGAAATAATAATTCTAACAAGCGATTACTAGTTGGATTAATAGTTTCTACATTGGTTACTACGGTGATAATGATTTTGCTTAATTACATATGGATCTTACCAGTTTATATTAAATTATACGGGTTAGATAGTATTACTGATTCTGCTAATGCTGTTGCTGTAAATACAGAAAGTGCTAACAAAGAGTTTATGTGGATAGCTGTTACCTTTGGAACATTCAATGTTGTGAAGTGGGGAATTGTAGCTATAGTAGGTTATATTTCTCTTAAAGCTACCAAACCGTTAATTAAAATATTATCTAAATAAGACATAATAAAAGACTCGCTAATTACGAGTCTTTTATTATGGTTTTTAAATATTTTATTGCACCATCATTCGAGTTAAGGTCAGCAACTGTTTTAGCAGCTTTCTTAACCAAGTCTGAGGCATTGCCCATAGCTGCTGAGTGATAAGCATACTCTAACATCTCAACATCGTTTGATCCATCACCTATAGCGATTATCCTTTCGTGAGGAATATCGTAGTGTTTTTTAAGAGCCTCTAGCGAGGTAGCTTTGTTTGCAAATTGTGTGAATAATTCTATTGTTAAATAATCATCTCTATCATGTGAGCCCCATACTCTAAATCCAAGGTTATCCTTCTGCTTTTCATTCATGTATTTTTTGAATTCAGTAAGTTTATTTGGTACCAAGAAGAATATCGCTCCACTCAAGGGGTGATCAATTGTTTCATCAAGATTACCAATAATCATTTCTCCACCACTAATGTCAATCCATTTTAATAGATTAGAGTCTTCTTTGAATAGATATACTTTATCCTCTATTTCACAGAATGCATTAACTAAATGATCTTTCCAGACACTAAATGTCTCTGTTACGTATTTTTGATCCATTTTGTATGAGTATTTAGGGAAATCGTCATTACCTGGTTGGTGAAGTGATGACCCATTGTATGTCCCAATAGGGGTATCAAGCTCAAGTATGTCATAGATGGGCTTTGCACTTCTATATGGTCTTCCTGTTATTAGAGTTACTATATGTCCTTGTTTTCTTAAATTTTTAAGATATTTTATAGTCTCAGACGACATTTCAGTGCGGTTTTTTAATATAGTTCCATCTATATCTAATGCAATTAAGTATTTCATGTGTTTGCCCCCTTATTACAGTATTAACATATTAACAGTAAATATCGACTATGTCTAGTTGTTAATATCATTACATTATTGTATAATTTAGAGTAGAGTATTTATAGGAGAAGAGATTATGTTTGATAATTTTGAATGGGAAAAATTAATAAATATCTTTAATGTTTCTGCCTTTTTGATTGGGATCTTTTTAGGTCTATTTATTGCGGGAGTAGTTTATGCAATATTAGTTATTGGAGCGATAAAGAAATCCGAGAAGGTTATTTTAAGAAAACCAGAGAGTACAGATCAAGCGGTGTGCTTATCTTTTGTAAGACAAGCTAGAAAAGATTATAGATCTAGAAAAAGAAGAAAGACAATGAGTCAGAGGTTTATCCTTGCTAAAGATTTAAGCGAAAGGATAGCTTACGATATTGCGAAATTCCATTATCCTAATTCAAGACAACCTTTTTTAGAAATATCAACTTATGAAGCACTTGAAAGTATTAAGTACATAAGTTCAAGAATCGAAAGAATACTTGAAAGAAAGCCACTTAATAAACTAAAAGACTTAAGTGGTATTCAAATGTTGTCTATGTTTGAATTTAAAGAAAAGATGGATACGAATAAAACTTTTAAAATAGCTAAAAGGGCTAATGATTCCACTTTAGTTAAGACTGCTAAGGGTGCGATCGGATTGATTAGTCCAGCTTACTTTATACGTAGAACTGTAGTGAACTCAACTATTAACTTATCTATAGATACTTTGTGTTTAGTATTTCTAAATATCGTTGGTGAGGAAGTTTATAAATTATATAGTAAACAGCTATTTGCTAATAACGGGATAGAAGAATTGCTAGAGGAAGGGATTGATAACAATGTTCAAGAAGAAAGAAAAGAAGCTTAAAGTTGAATCTCCGAAGACTACTTTTGAAATTCCTCAAATTCAAGGTAAGAAAGAAAATAAAAATTACAGTACCTTCGTAAGTCCTTACTTTGGTGATAATGTTAAAGATGAGTTGATAATTCCAAAAAGTACAATTGAAGGAAATATTAACGAAAGATTTGATGTTTTTCGATCAACGAAAAAGATTAAGGAAGAAGAGAAGTACAAGGAATTTAATATTTTAACCTCTGATCAGGTAAAAGATATGTTGAACAGAAAACCGACGACAACTACCTCTAAAGTTGAACATAATTCAGATGAACACTTTGAGAAAGTGATTAAAAAGGATATTGTTGATGATGAAATTAAAATGTCAATTCCTTTCGGATTAAGAGATGTTTTAGAAGAATCAAATGATGACACAAGTGAAGAAGAATTTGTGATTGATGAAACTATCAATCAAACACCGACTAAAAAAATATATGAGGATATTCAATTAGAAGATGACTTAGCTCCTCCGCAAAATAGCGATGAAGCTGTATCAGATGACATTTTGAATTTCTTATTTGGTGAAAAAGTAGAAAAGAGTACAGGCGAATCTGAAGTTATAGCTGAGACTCCTTCTGTAAATGAAACTGATAATACAGAAACAGATTATAAGAACATACATGCTTATCAAAACTACCAAAGTCCTAGTTTGGACTTGTTGAATCATCACGATGATACAGGCGAGGAAAATGCTGAGTATTTATTCGAGCAAGAACAAATTATTAATAATACTTTGGAACAATTTAGAGTTGGGGGTAAAGTTGTTAATTACACTCATGGACCAACTGTAACCCAATATGAAGTGAAACTAGATAGTGGTGTTATTATAAGTAAATTGACGAATATTGCGAGTAACTTGAAAATGAATTTGGCCGCAATTGATATACGTATTGAAGCACCAATTCCTGGTAAGACTACTATAGGTATAGAAGTACCGAACAAAGTTAAGAAGTTAGTTAATTTTGGGAACTACATTACAAAAGATTTCGTTGAAAATTCAAAACCACTTGAAGTAATACTTGGTGTGGATTTAAGTGGAAATGTCATAAGTGCTGATATAAGTAAAATGCCTCACGGATTAATTGCTGGAGCAACTGGTAGTGGTAAGTCTGTGTGTATTGATACAATTCTAATGAGTTTACTATTAAAAGCAACTCCTGAGGATTTGAAGTTGATTTTAATCGATCCTAAAAGAGTAGGACTTGCTGCGTATAGTAAGGCTCCTCATTTAGCCGCACCTATAATTCATGATGCAAAAATAGCTGCACAAGGGTTAAAATGGGTAGTAGATGAAATGGAACGCAGATACAATTTGTTATTTAGTGTTGAAGCAAGAGATTTGAGTAGTTACAATAACAAAATTAAAGGAAGAACTAGTGAAGGTTTCGAACATCTTCCCAATCTTGTAATTATAATTGAAGAGATGGCTGATTTGATGAGCCAATCTGGTAATGATGTGGAACAACTTATTATGCGTATAGCTCAAAAAGCTAGAGCTGCAGGTATTTATATGTTAGTAGCTACGCAAAGACCAAGCGTTGATGTTATCAAAGGATCTATTAAGTCGAATATTCCAACAAGAATAGCTCTTAAAGTAGCTTCAAACACTGATTCAATGACCATTATAGATTTTGGTGGAGCAGAGAGTTTACTAGGAAATGGGGACATGTTATTCTCATTTGCTGGATTACCTTTAAAAAGATTACAAGGTGCCTATGTTTCTGAGGAAGAGATAGATAAGGTTACAGCATATTTGAGTCAATACGATAAAAACTATTTATTTACAACTGATTCTTTAGTAGTTGAAGTTGAGAAGAGTGATAGAAACCAAAACATGGATGACATTTTCTTTGATGTTGCGAAGTTTTGTGTTGAGAATAATTATGCATCGATTAATAAGGTACAAAGAGAATTTAATATTGGGTACAACAGAGCAAGTGAAATATTTATTCAACTTGAGGAAAACGGAGTGGTAAGTTCTCCTCAAAGTAAAAACCCAAGAAAAATAATAATTGATATGGAATCATTGGTTGATAGATTTGGAGAATAAACATGAATAAAAGAATAACTAAAATTGCTAATAGAATATTGATAAGTTCATTGTTGATTTTAGCAATAGATTTAGTTAACTCTGATATGATTGCTAAATTCTATGGTATGCTCGTGTATGTATTAGGGCTTAGTGGAATAATCATTAGTTTTGTTTTAAAATATCTTAGAGATTTAGATGTTATTAAGGATAAACTATTCGAAGTTATAGATACACTTAGTGTTATTTGGACTTTCTTCCTTATATTCTATGCAATGACTAGTTTTGTTTTATATCCAGCACAAGTTAATGGAAGAAGCATGGAGCCAAACTATGATGACAAAGATATTATCTTTATCTGGCACTTAAAGTTCCAACCTTCTAGATTTGATGTTGTGTTTGTCAATGTTACTAATGATTATTACTATCATCCCCATGACGAATACTTTTTGAAAAGAATCATAGGTCTTCCTGGTGAAAAAATTGATTATATAAATGAAAAATTATATGTAGATGGAGAAGTATTTGAAACTGATTTTTTAACTAAAAATGAAACTTACAATTTTGTTTTTGATGATGTCTGTCATGTGAAGGACGATGAAGATTTATGCGATAGTGGAGTAATTCCAGAAGGATACTATTTTGTTTTAGGAGATCATCGTGATAATAGTACTGATTCAAGAAGAATTGGATTGGTTAGGGAAGAAGATATTTTTGGAAAGTCGATTTTCAATTTATCAAAGGTATTTAAATAATATGGGAAAAGTCATTCAGTGGTATCCAGGTCATATGCAAAAAGCCAAAAGGCAAATGATTGAAAAAATGAATCTTATAGATGTAGTATTCGAGCTAGTAGATGCGAGATTACCGTTTTCTAGTACTAATCCTTTTATCAAGGAAATAATCACAACTAAACCAAGAGTTATACTTCTTAATAAATCCGATAAAGCAGATGAGCGCAAAACAAAAGAATGGATTAAGTATTATAGATCTATTGGGGTTTACGCGTTAGCAATAGACTCTCTTAACGGAGAAGGAGTTAACAAAATCGTTCAAGTTGCGAAAGACGCACTAAAAGAAAAAATTAAAAAGGACAAGCTCAAAGGTCTTAAGGAAAAGGCTATTAGGGCTTTGATTGTAGGAATTCCTAATGTTGGAAAGTCAACATTAATAAACAGACTTGCTAAACGTAAAGCAGCAAAGATTGGTGATAGACCAGGAGTGACTAAGGCACAACAATGGATTAAAGTAGAAAAACGATTTGAACTACTAGATACTCCAGGAATTTTGTGGAATAAATTTGATGATGATGAAACAGGATTTAGACTAGCGCTTACAGGCGCTATTAAAGATGAAATTTTACCTGTAGATGATGTTGTTATTTACGGGATAAAATATTTTGCCAAAAAATATCCAAAAAGAATTATAGAAAGATATAATTTAACACAAACAGAAGACCCAATAATCGTTTTAAATGAAATAGGTAAATCAAGAGGCTGTATTAGAGGCAAAGAAGTTGATTACGAAAGAGTTTATACTATTTTCTTAAATGATTTAAGAGGGGAAAAGTTAGGGAGAATAACCTTAGATGATGTACCAGTATGAGAAGAAGTATTATAGAAAAGGAATAGAATACATTGCTGGAGTTGATGAAGTTGGTCGTGGGCCTTTGGCTGGACCTGTTGTTGCTGCCGCAGTTGTTTTAAACAAGCATTTTATTATTAAGGGATTAGATGATTCAAAGAAGTTATCTGAAAAACAAAGAAAACGTCTTTTTAAGAAAATCACTACTCATGCCTTAGAAATAGGATATTCTTTTATATGGCCTAAGGAAATTGATAGAATTAACATTTTAGAGTCTAGTAAGAAGGCTATGAGAAATTCTATAGAGTCGTTAACCAAATGTGAATTCATCTTAATAGATGCAGTTAAATTAGGATATGATAACTCAGAAAGTATTATTAAAGGAGATGCAAAGAGCGCAAGTATTGCAGCTGCTAGCATTATAGCTAAAGTATTAAGAGATAACTATATGGTGGAACTAGCTAAAAAATACCCAAATTACGATTTCGAACATAATAAGGGATATGGAACAAAGAAACATCTTCAAGCACTTGAAGACTTTGGTTCTATTCAAGGGATTCACCGTAAAAGTTTCTCACCTGTTGCAAATCTAAACCAAATAAAATTTGATTTTTAAGAAGTAAATACATATAATTGGATAAGAATATAAGTAGTATATAATACTACTTTTTATTTTTATTGAACAAAACAGTTGACATACTAGACAATTATGATTATAACTAAATATGCAAGAGAGGATGATATTATGAACGTTGTTATTGTTGAGTCACCATCAAAAGCAAATACAATAGGTAAATATCTTGGAAGTGAATATCAAGTATTATCAAGTGTAGGACATATAAGAGATTTAGCAATTTCAGGTCCCGGTGGGCTCGGTCTGGATATCGAAGATAATTTCAAGCCTACGTAGGTAAATATAAAAGGTAAAGGTAAGATTATTAAGGAACTTACGCCAGCAGTGAAACATGCTGATAAAGTTTTTTTAGCTACCGATCCCGA
>CAJYBF010000029.1 GCA_913064935.1 uncultured Mollicutes bacterium | reverse complement strand
AATGAGGGATGGCAATATCCTATAGGTTATGCATGAGCAAGGGATAGAGCAACATGCCTTTTCTGACGAAGTTAGATTCAAACTCAGCGAGTTTTCTTATTCATGAGTATAAATGTAGGTTCAAGCTAATTCTGTTATGTTTTTCATAGCTTAGAAAAGTATCTACTTGTCAAGGAGTGGTCCAACATATAATAAATGGCCAATACTGACTATTATCGCCCATATTAACCCTAAGACGAAGAATAAGGTGGGGGTGGCTGAATCATATAGCTGCAATTCGTGTTAATCTGTTGTATGGCAGGACAGATGCGACACAATTAGAAATTGAATCGGCAGTGCGGGCAGCCAATATTCATGATTTTATTAAGAGAATCTTGAATAAGTTGCTCAGGTTCTGTGTCTATATTAGCAGTAGCTTCATCTAGAATCATAACACTAGGCTTGTGTACTAAGGTTCTTGCAAAAGATATTAGTTGACGTTGTCCTTGGGAGAAGTTTAGTCCTCTTTCAGTAACAGCATCTTCATATTGATTCGGAAGTTTTTCTATGAATTGATTTGCATTTACATAAGTCGCAGCATCAATCATTTCCTTGTCCGAAATTTCATCATCTTTTAATGTTATATTTGATTTAACGGTACCAGAGAACATGAATACATCTTGAAGCATAACGCCAATGTACTTACGTAAACTACTAAGTTTTATCTTCTTAATGTCAATTCCATCAATTAGAATTTGTCCTCTTTGAATATCCCAATCACGCGTTATTAACTTAAGGATAGTAGTTTTACCAGCCCCAGTTGCTCCTACGAAAGCGTATGATTCTTTTGGATTGATCTTGAATGAAACATCTTTCAAAATCCATTCATCTTCGATATATTTAAACCATACATTTTTGAACTCTATTGATCCTTTAATGTCGTCTAAATCAATTGCATCTACATCTTCTACCATAGATTGGTCATCATCCAAAATTCCGAATATTCTTTCACTTGAAGCTAATGCAGATTGAAGTATATTAAATTGTTCAGCTAGCATCTGGATCGGCTGGAATAAATTATCAACATATGTTTTAAAAGTTATTACTAAAGCAATTCCCATTAATCCGTCAATAACTTGAAATCCTCCGTAAAGTATTACAATACTTATTGCTGTTATATGTAAGAAATAAATAGTTGGTCTATAGAATGCAAAGGCTAGTATTTGTTGTAGTTGTGTCTTTCTTAACCTTTTATTCTCAATAACAAAATCATCGAATTTCTCTGCTTCTTGATTGAATATTTGAACAATCTTCATCCCTGATAAATGCTCACTTAGGAATGCGTTTATCATTGCTACATTTTTTCTAACTTTTCTATAAATACTTCTAGATACTCTTCTAAATAAATAAGAGGATACTAGTAATACAGGTACAACAATTATTACAAGTCCAGCTAACTTAGCGTTCAAGTAGAGCATTGCTCCAATAATACCTACTACTGTTAGTAAATCTCTTGACATATTTACTAGTACACTTGTGTACATCTCACTAACAGTGTTCGTATCGTTTGTTATTCTAGATACTAATACACCAGTAGGTTGATTGTTTAAATAATTTATTGATTGATGTTCCATGTGTGTAAAAATTTCCTCACGGATATCATAAACAATATTTTGTCCTACTTTTTGTAGAATTATTTGTTGGAAATATGAAGTAACGCTTGCCACAGCTGTTATTGAGAAATATAGTGCCAAAAACATGAATAATGTTTTCATCTCAAATTGTGGTTCTTCAAATACTCCAAATATCTTAACTCCAAATATATATGGCTGAAGCAATTGAATACCAACCGCAAACAACATTAATATAATGGTAATAGTAAACTCTTTTAAATATGGTTTTGCATACTTAGTTAGACGTTTGATTATGACGATATCGGACATTGAGCGATCTACTTTGCTATCTTGATATTCCATTATATGCCCTCAATTTCATCTTCAAGTTTTTGTCTATTCACAATGTCAGCGTATAACGCGCTTCTTCCTACTAATTCGTTATGGGAACCAACGTCTATTACTTTCCCATCATCCATTAGTACTATTCTATCAGCATTCTTTATTGATGAAATTCTATGAGCAATGACAATGTTAGTCTTACCTTTTCTAACTCTTGCTAAATTCTCTAGAATAGTTTCTTCAGTTTTTGTATCAACTGCAGAAACAGAATCATCCAATATTAAAATGCTTGGATTCTTGATTAACGCTCTAGCTATCGAAACACGTTGTTTTTGACCACCACTTAAAGTGACACCACGCTCTCCTATAACTGTTTCGTAACCTTCTTTAAACTCTTGTATGTTTTTATTAACATCACTAAGTGCGGCTGCTTCTATTACCTTATCGTAATAATCTCCACTTCTATCAATTCCTAAAGCGATGTTTTTGTATAAATTGTCACTAAATAAGAATCCATCTTGTGGTACATATCCGATTTGTTGTCTTAGTTGTCTGATTGGAAGCTTCATAATGTCAATCCCGTCTATATACAACGAATTCTCTTCGACATTATAAACTCTCATTAATAAGTCTACTAATGTAGTTTTTCCGCATCCAGTTCTACCGATAATTCCTACAGTTTCTCCAGCCTTAATTTCAAAACTGATATTTTCTAGTTGGTCTACGTCAGAATCGGGATACGCAAATTTCAAGTTGTCAAATCTTATATTACCCTCGATTCGGTCAATTTCTACTACTTCACCATCTTTAATATTTATGTCTTCGTCCAAAATTCTGTTTATTCTTTCTAGAGATGCTCTACCAGCAGCCCCTATTTGAATAACTCTAACTACTGCCATCATGGGCCAAATCAACGCCATAAAGTATGAAATATACTCAAATAACGCACCAATAGTAAATTCATCTATTGTTCCGGCTGTAGTTTTAATTAAATTCCCACCGTAAGCTAGAATAACAATAACAATTACAGTAATAAAGAAACGCATCATTATTTCTACAACTGCCACTAATTTAATAAAATTGTATGTTTTATCACGATTGTTTGCGTTTGTTTTAAGAAATTCTAATATTTCTTTAGGTTCTTTTACGAACGCCTTTATTACTTGTATTCCAGACATGTTCTCATTAACAAAGTCACTCATTTGCTCATAAGCTTCTTGTCTTAATCTAAATCTTTTATGCATTAGTCTTGATAAGTATCCCGCTATTATTGCTAGTACAACTAATGGAATCACAGCTATCAAAGTCATTTTCCAGTTAATAGATAGCATCTTGTAAAATGCTAATGATCCCATAAAGATAGCATCAACCATCATTATAGCACCGAATCCAATTGACTGTCTCACTGCTTCTAGATCGTTAATGAAGAATGCCATCAAACCACCAGTTTTGTTTTTTTGATAAAACTCCTGATCCAATTTTTCGCAATGTGCAAACATTTCATTTCTCAAATGAAACTCAATTCTTCTACTTGCACCTAGAATAAAGAATCTCCATAAAAATCTACCTACAACTATTACCATCGCAAATAGAAATAATAGTTTTACACTATCAAGTAATAGTGCTTTTGTCATTGTCCCGTTACTCAAGCCATCAAGAACAGTTCTTACAACTTCGGGAATCTCTAATTGAAAATAGTCTACAAATAGTAATGCTATAATTCCAATTAAGAAGAAATGAATATATTTCAAGTAATACTTATTTAATCCTTTACCAAATATCATTTTTCCACCACCTCATCTTTCATCTTGTCAAAAATTTTACGTAAGATATCCAACTCATCATCTTCAAGCCTACTCATCACATTATCAGTGAATCTGCTACTTTCCATTTCATTCGAAGTGGCTAAAACTCTAGCCTTGTCAGATAATTTTAGATAAGAATCTCACTTATCTGCTGGAGATAGCTCGCTGTCGGCTAAGTCAGAATCCATAAACCTATTTACTATTTCTGTAACCGTTGGTTTGCTTAGTTTAGAGATTTCAGCGAACAAACTAGAAGTAATATTATCAGTTTTATATATCAAATTTAAGTACTTAAATTGCTTGCCAGTAATTTTATCTAATCCTATTTCCTGGTATATTTCCTTACAACTATCATAGTAAAGTTTTAGAAACTTATTTATGGATTTCCTTAATTCTTCTTTCAACTTTTTCACCTCCGAATAATAGTTAGTTAGTATTTACCTAACTATTATATATCAAAGGATACGTGAATGCAATAAGCAAAATAAAAAAGAGTTTTGAAAACTCTTTCATCGTATAATATTTATGACTTTATCGCACATTATAGGTCGATAATTAGACCCATAAAATAGTTATCTTTGTATTCTCCATCTATGAGTGCAGCCATTTTATGAGTGCCTTCAATTTCGAATCCACATTTTTTGTATAAATGTACTGCTCCTAAGTTGTCAGTTCTAACCTCTAAATCTAGTTTCTTAAGTCCAACTCTCTTTGCATAGTTAATTTGCTCTTGTATTAATAAGTAGCCTACTCCTAAACCCCAGTAACTCTTTGACACCGTTATTCCCAAATTAGTTATGTGTCCAAGTCTCTTTCTGTTGTCTTTACCATGTAAGCCACATATGCCAATTATTTCACCTTCATGTAAACATATCAAATTATTGCAGTTTTTATTATCAATCCAACCTTGCACCAATCTTTCTTCCATCTCCAACGTCAAATTTAGTTCACCTGGTGCTGTAGTTAATGAATCGCTTTCATAAAGGCTCGCATTAAAAAAATCTAAGAGTGCTTGTGCATCATTAACTTGTGTTGTTTTTATAGTTACAATTTCTCCATTTTTAAGTCTCATTGTTCTCCTCCTCATGATAATGCATGTATATACTTCTTCTACTCAGTAAATAAAAAAAGTATCGTAAGATACTTTTTTTACATTATACTCTACTTTGTTAACCATGACAATCCAAATCCGCCTTTTCCAAGATGCACACTCAGTACAGGCGTAATTTCCTTACATATGTATATTTTAGCATTCGTGAATCTCTTTTCGATTTGTTCTTTCAATTTAAATGCATTTTCCTTTGTACTTATATATGAAATTCTAATGTGTAGTAAATCTTTTAGATGTGCTTTTTTCTCCATCCTTTTGACAATGAACTCAAAAATTTTCTTTGTACTCCTTACTTTCCCAGCCACAAAGATTTTTCCTGCCTTATCTAATTCCATAATAATTTTAACTTTCATCAATGAACCTATTAAAGTCTTAGCTCTTGTAAGTCTTCCTGATTTGAATAAAACATCTAAGTCATCAATAGTTAAAATTGTACTTGTTTTTTCCACTAGTTCATCAGCTAATAAACAAACCTTTTCGAAGTCAACTCCTTGTTTTATCAATTCTCCAACTTCAACAATTAATAGTTCTCCAGCCATAGCGGATGATTTTGTATCCACTACTTTAATGTTAGCTTTTCCATCCACAATCTGATTAGCTAGATTTGCAGAGGAATATGTTCCACTTAGTCCGCTTGAAACAGTGAAACACAAAATATCTGTTATCCCTTGATCTATGAAATAGTCATAAGCTTTTGAAAATGCTTCTGGTGACGGTTGTGATGTTGTAACTTTTTTTTTGGCATCAATTGCATCGAAAACATCATCGCAGGAGATATCTATTCCATCTGTAAACACTACTTGATCCACTATAATATTCAAATTTACAATCTTTATATCCAACTCTTTAATTATTGAATCCTGCAAACTAAACGTCGAATCTGATACAATTCCTATTTTTTTCATACTATTTATTCTCCTTTCTTTGAATATACTCGTCTTTTATTATTGAATAGACTACTCTATCTACAATCTCATCTGTTGAAAGCTTGTCTTCTTTTCTTAATACTCCTTCTTTAACAAAGCCCAGTTTCTGTGCAACTCTTTCGCTCGCTTTGTTAAATGGGTAGTGGCTCATTGCTACTCTATCCATGTCTTGCTCTTCAAACAAGTATTTAATTAAAACACTTGCGGCCTCAGTTATATAACCATTATTCCAATAGTTATAGTTAAGTTCAAAACCTATATGTCTTTCTAAAATATTGTTGAATGTTAAGTTATATGCACCTATTGCTCCTATAACCTTCCCGGTCTCTTTTAGTTCTATGACTAATACACTATTTCTAAGAAGTAGTTTATTCACCTGGCTAGTTACTTCTTCAAGTGAGTTTAAAATCTTAGATCCAGCTGGTATTTGTACTCTTTCATCAGAATAATATTCAAAGAGATCGTTTGCATCCTCTAACCTTACTTTTCTAAGTATCAATCTATCCGTAGTTAATCGTATCACACCAATCACCTTCTTAAACTCATTTTTACTAAAACTAGAACTGTGTATATTATATCAATTTTTTCCTGAAAAACTAAATATAAAACTATTTAGTTCTTACATTGCAATAGTATTTAATAGCTTTCGAGAAATAATTAGACAATCCTATTTTAGTTTTATCTATATTTGCCTCGAATCTTTTATCAGATATATATAATTCTCCTAATCCTTTTAATATCTCCAAAGTGCAATCATAAAAATTATCTGTAATGTAGTTCCTCCAATCATTCACAAGAATTTGAACAGAATCGTCACTCACATCTTTATCCATATAAGTAGCAAGAGTACTAAATAAATCTTTCATCTCATCTTGTATAGAATTCCATTTAGTTGTATCGAGCTTATCAGTTTTCTTATATGATTGTACAGCAGAATCTCCATACTTCTTTATTGCCTCATCTTTATATCTTTTATAATCGTTTTTATTAAAATTCTTTATTATTTCTATCTCAAACCCATTCCTTAGAATATTATCGATTGAATCTATGAGAGCGTAGATTCTTTCATTTTTCTTTTCTAATATGTCTCTGTGAATTAGTAAAGCTTTTTCCTTATCAACTAAAGGCTCATCTATTAAGACCTTTATTTTGGTAAGCGAAAATTCTAATTCTTTTAACATTAAGATTTCTGATAATCTTTTAATATCGTTCTCTGAGTAAATCCGATATCCTGCATCATCTTTTTGGGGAGACAACAGTCCTATCTCATCATAATAATGAAGAGTCCTTATTGTAACTCCAACCAATTTAGACAGTTCCTTTATTTTCAAAATTATCACCTCTTGTTTAATTATATTCTATCACGTTACGTGATAGTCAAGATAAAGAAAAAAGAAACCGAAGTTTCTTTTGAAATTAATCTCCGAAGCTGATTCCCATAGCTTTACAAGTACTTACAACCGTTCCGTTTGGATCTACAAATTTACTTCCGCCCTTAGAGGTTTCACCAACAACACCACTACCAACAACATCTACTAATGGAATGTGTTGAATTTCGTTATTCTTATAAATCACCATTCGAGAACTCTCACCAGACATTACTAAATCAACAGCAGCAACTCCAAATTTCATCCCAAGTGATCTATCGAACTGAGAAGTTATTCCTCCTCTTTGTAAATAAGCAAGGTTCGTATATCTAACTTCATGTGATGGAATAATCTCTTGAAGCTGTTTTGTAACTAAAGCACCAAGTCCACCTAATCTAATCGAATCTGCGCTATCCTCAATTATTTCTCTAACGAATATTTCTCCGCCCTTAGGTTTAGCACCTTCACTCACTACTACAACTGAGAAAAGTTTCCCCGAGCTATCTCTTTCAGCAATTTTCTCAGCCACTTTTTCTAAGTCATAAGGAATTTCAGGAATTAGAATCACATCTGCACTTCCTGCTAATCCACCTTCAACTGCTAACCACCCTGTATTTCTACCCATAACTTCAACAACCATGACTCTATCATGAGAAAAAGCTGTTGTGTGAATTTTATCTAGTGCATCAGTAATCGTTTCTAATGATGTATTATACCCAAAGGTAACATCAGTTGCGGGAAGGTCATTATCTATTGTTTTAGGGATTCCTATAACTGTCATTCCCATTCTAGCGAAGTCACGAGCGCTAGTTAGCGTTCCATCTCCACCTAAAACTATTAATGCATCAACACCTTCACGCTTCATGTTTTCTAGCGCAACATCTGACACATCTTTATAAGTTATGGTTCCATCAGGATTCTTCATCGCATAGTTAAATAAATTATCCTTGTTCGAGCTTTTCAACATTGTTCCACCTTGATGCATAATTCCTGAAACTGCTTTTAAGTCCAATTTCATAAAGTCATTGGTATATAGTCCAAAATATCCTCTTCTATATCCAATCACTTCAATACCATATTTTGTGATTGCAGTTTTTGTTACTGCATTAATAACAGCGTTTAATCCAGAGCAATCTCCACCACCTGTTAATATTCCTATTTTTTTAATTTTACTATCCATATTATACCTCCAATATAGTTTCATATAATTCTATCATATTATTTATAAAATCCATTTTTTTTATAACGCCTTCATTATTATTTTCTCTGCAACTCTTATTCCATCAATCGCAGCTGAAACAATCCCACCTGCATACCCGCAACCTTCTCCACAAGGGTATAGATTTTTGACGTTTTGACTCATCAATGTCTGATTATCCCTAACAATTCTGATCGGCGATGAACTTCTTGATTCAACTCCTGTAAGAATCGCATCATTAAGCGAGAATCCTTTTATCTTTTTATCAAAAGCTATTATCGAATCAATAATGGCTTTATTAATGTCCTTCGAATAAATATCTCTTAAGTTTGCAAAAGTTGTACCAATTAAATATGATGGTTCAACGATTCCTAACTTATCAGTTTGTCTATCATTGATGAAATCCTCTACTCTTTGAATAGGAGCATTATAATTTGAGCCACCAAGTACGAATGCTTTTTTCTCGATCTCCCTTTGAAAATCTACGCCGGCGAAGACACCATTTCCAAAGTCAGTTTCATCAACAGTTACTAAAATTGCACTGTTTGAGTTAATCTTATCTC
>CAJYBF010000028.1 GCA_913064935.1 uncultured Mollicutes bacterium | reverse complement strand
TCCATGTATTTATGGATAAGTGTCCAAATAATTAAAGTAATGAACACGCATAGCTAAATAGGTGTTTGCAAAAAGTTTAATCGCATCTGCGTCGATAGAGTCAGTAAAGATCGTAGGAATATTTTCTTTAACTGCTCCCTGCATAAGAATGTCTGCAAAAAGTTTTGCTCTTTCGCTTTTTTCACCCACAATAATACGAGACGGGTATAAAGTGTCATAAAGTGCAGACCCTTCTCTTAAAAATTCTGGAGAAAAAATAATATTTTTTGTTTGAAAGTTTTCCTTAACTCGATCTACGTAACCTACTGGTATAGTAGACTTGATAACCATCAATGCGTCTTGATTATATTCAAGCACATCTGCAATGACATATTCTATAGTCTTTGTATTAAAGTAGTTTGTTTCTTCATCATAGTCTGTTGGCGTTGCTATTATGACAAAGTCAGCACCTTTAT
Source organism: uncultured Mollicutes bacterium (assembly GCA_913064935.1). Lineage (GTDB taxonomy): Bacteria > Bacillota_I > Bacilli_A > MAG-NZ > MAG-NZ > Zrk6. The sequence goes on along the minus strand of CAJYBF010000028.1, from coordinate 8,528 downwards.
AGGCTTCTGATTTATCTAGAGTTGCTTTGAAGTCAAGATCATCTCTTAAAAGATATTCTTCAATCTCTTTATCTTCAATTGGTGACTTTTTAGCATTCAGCATTTCTATCTTTTCAGGGATGATGTCTAGTGCGATTACTTCGTTGTGCTGTGCTAAAAGAATCCCATTAGACAACCCGACGTAACCCGTCCCAGCAATTGCAATTTTCATTTTATCTTTCCTATATACCAGTCATACATTTTTTCTATACCACTTTTCAATTCAACCTTATGCTTCCAACCAAGAGCATGAAGTTTAGATACATCCGTAAGTTTTTTCATTGTTCCATCCGGCTTATCTATATTGAAATAAAGCTCGCCTTTAAAGCCAACGATACTTTTAATCATTTCGGCTAGCTCTCTAATAGAAATGTCCACACCAGTGCCAATATTGATATGGGTATTGCGAATTTCTTGGTTTTTAATTTCATTTGGACTACAAGTTGTATTTGAATCTAATTTTAGAGTATATGTATCTTCAAACTCCCTATTTTCCATGATAAAGACACAGGCATCGGCCATATCTTCAGACCAAAGGAATTCTCTCATCGGTTGACCCGAGCCCCAGATCTCTACTCTATTTTTATCCACACCAAAGTCAGCTAAATAAGCTTTAGCTTCGTCAATGTTCTTTACATTCAGGTCTTTAACAACTGCCTCATACTTACCCTCATTTAAAAGTTTTGCACAATGTATTTTTCGTATCAATGCTGGAAGTACATGTGATTTTTCTAAATCAAAGTTATCATTTGGACCATAAAGGTTTGTTGGCATTACAGAGATATAGTTTGTTCCGTATTGCAAGTTATAAGACTCACACATCTTTATACCTGCTATTTTTGATATAGCATACGGTTCATTTGTGTATTCTAAGGTATCCGTTAGTAAACAGTCTTCAGGCATTGGTTGTGGTGCATTTTTTGGATAAATACATGTACTTCCTAAAAACATAAGCTTTTTAACATCATTTTTATAGCTTTGATGGATGATATTGTTTTGTATCTGTAAGTTTTCATAGATAAAGTCTGCGCGGTATGTGTTATTTGCAACTATTCCACCTACTTTTGCAGCTGCCAAGAACACATATTCAGGTTTTTCGTCTTGAAAAAACTTAGCGACTGCTTCCTGATCTAAAAGGTTTAGTTCAGAATGTGTCCTTCCAATTATATTTGTATAGCCTTTAGCTTTTAGGTTGTTCACAATAGCTGAGCCAACTAAACCTCTGTGCCCAGCTATATATATTTTAGAATTCTTGTCCACCCTAGCCTCTACTCAAAATAGTTCATAGTAGTATAGCCACCATCTTTAAGATACTGGTCTTTTGTCATAAGCTTTAGATCTGACCCCATCATGTCATTTACAAGTTCTTCCAGTTTATATTCTCTTTTCCATCCAAGTTTTTGTTCTGCTTTTGTTGGATCACCAATAAGTAGATCAACCTCTGTCGGACGGAAGTAGCGAGGGTCTACACCTACAACTTCTTTGCCAACTTCAACTTGATACTCAGGGTTTGAACAACTTACGACATATGCTTTTTCATCAACCCCTTCACCCTTAAACTCTAACTCTATTCCTGCATAGGCAAATGACATGCGGACAAAATCACGAACTGTAGTAGTCACACCTGTTGCAATAACCCAGTCTTCCGGCTCATCAGCTTGTAAGATCAACCACATCATCTTGACATAATCTTTTGCGTGACCCCAATCACGTTTTGCATCCAAGTTACCTAAGTAGAGCTTATCTTGAAGACCTAAGGCTATTGTTGATGCAGCACGAGTGATCTTACGTGTTACAAAAGTCTCACCACGAACCGGAGACTCATGGTTGAAAAGTATTCCATTACATGCAAACATATCGTAGGCTTCTCTATAGTTTACTGTAATCCAGTAAGCATACATCTTTGCTACTGCATAAGGTGAACGCGGATAAAAAGGGGTTGTTTCGCTCTGTGGAACTTCTTGAACCTTGCCGTACAGTTCAGATGTTGATGCTTGATAAATACGTGTTTTTTTCGATAAACCCAAAAGTTTCACTGCTTCAAGAATTCTAAGTGTTCCTGTACCATCTGCGTTTGAAACATATTCCGGTGTTTCAAAAGAAACAGCAACGTGAGACATCGCTGCAAGATTATAGATCTCATCAGGTTGTACTTCTTGAATAATTCTAGTCAAGTTCATCGAGTCTGTCATCTCACCATAGTGCAATGTTAAGTTTACATTCTCTTCATGTGGATCTTGATAAAGATGATCTATACGATCTGTATTAAACAATGAAGCACGACGCTTTATACCATGAACTTCATAGCCTTTTTTCAGTAAAAATTCTGCTAAGTATGAACCGTCTTGTCCTGTAATCCCCGTTATTAATGCAACTTTCTTCAATCTTTTCCTTTGTTAATTTCTTTTAAAATCATCTTGTAATCTAACAATATCATCTTCACCCACATAGCTTCCGACCTGTGCCTCAATTAATACAACATCAATCTTTCCAGGATTCTCTAACCTATGAATTTCTCCCATAGGAATATAGGTTGATTCGTTAGGTTTAACTAATGTCTCTATTTCTCCAACTGTAACTAATGCTGTTCCGGATACAACGACCCAATGTTCACTTCTGTGGAAATGCTTCTGTAAACTCAGACGTTTTCCTGGCTTCACAACGATTCTTTTTATCTTATAGTTGTCATTATTTTCCAGGATTGTGTATGTACCCCATGGTCTATGAGCAGTTAAATGAATATGGTGCAATTCAGAATCAGCTTCTTTGAGCTGTTTAACGACTTCTTTCACCTTTTGAGACTCACCTTTTTTTCCAATTAGAAGAGCATCTCCCGTGTCAACCACGATAAGATTTTCTACACCAGTTAATGCTATTGCTCTTTCTTTTGAGTAGACAAAGTTGTTTTTTGCATCTACCGTATATAAATGTTTACATTTAGTGTTTCCATTTATATCTTTAGGAAGTTCTTCATCCAAAGCATCGAAACTGCCTAGATCTGACCAGTCTATATCTGAGGCTACAACTTTGACCTTTGAAGACTTTTCCATTACCGCGTAATCTATACTGTCTTCTGGAATAGCCATCATATCTTCATGAGATATACGTATCATTCCGTCATTTTTAGCATTTTCATACGCCAGTTTTGAAAACTTATATATTTCTGGAGAGTATTTTTTCAACTCATCAAGAAAAACACCTGCTTTAAAACAAAACATGCCAGAGTTCCAATAAAAATTCCCTGCATCCAAATACTTTTGTGCCGTTTTTACATCTGGTTTTTCATGGAAGGCCTTGACATCCTCTCCATTTGACTCAATATAGCCAAACCCTGTCTCTGCATACTCAGCCATTATACCAAAGGTCACAAGATTGTCTTCTTCGGCAAGGGACTTGGCTTTTTGTAAGACGTCTGCATATGCCACCTCATCTTTTATGAGATGATCTGAGGGTGAAACAAGGACAAGTTCAGCCTTATCTAAAGCTAGACAAGCCAATGCTATTGCAGGAGCTGTGTTACGCCCTATAGGTTCTAGTAAAAACCTGTTTTCTGTCATTGAAAGTTCTTCCAGCTGGTCATAAGCCAAAAAGTACTGTTCTGCATTAGAAACTATAAATTGTTGATCACAAACCTCCTGATTACGTTTAACAGTAAGTTGAAAAAGTGACTCTTCGTTAAACAGTTTTACGAACTGTTTCGGCATAAGTGTTCGGCTTATTGGCCAAAGACGCGTACCTGATCCCCCGCACAAAATCATGTTGGTCATTAAAATTCTTTTATTTATTATTTATAAGTAAGAGTATAGTTTAAATTCAGTTAAAAGAACGTTAAAACCAGAAAAAAACTATTAAACTCAGAAGTCGTCTAAACTGTTCAGATATTTATTTTGGTTTAAGATTTATAATGAGTAGAAGTTTAAAAAAACATTTTCCTTGGAGTCAAATAATATGTACTTTATAAAATCTACTGGTGCTTGTGTGGTTAAATATTGGTGGAGACGTGCTCTATCGAAGAGAACTAATTTGATGGACTCCCTATAAATAAGTAAAAAAGTTATTCCTAAAGTTATCCCTATTGATAATGCGTAGTTACTATTCAAATATAAAAGAGTCATAAAGGGTGGATTAATATGTTTAATTTTTAAGGAAAATAGCACAAACACGTTTGTAGGTTCATATTGGCTTCTGAATTTTATTAGAGTGAATAGTTATATACTTCATTGTTGTACTAGATTTCGAAAATCTCTCATTATTTTTTTATGCTTCTCACTAATTTCAGGAATCGTCCATATTGCCCATTGAAAAACATTATTAAATCTAGGTGAATCTGACTTAACATCTGCAAAGATAGATGTTGTTACTATAACTGCAACTATTCTACTTTCATTTAGATACTTTCGAAAATGCCGTTCATGCCTAGCTATAAAATCTTCATTATTTTCATATAGTGTTTGTAAAACATTTGAAAATGTGTCTGCTGTTAATATACTGTATTCAGGAAGTAATAAGTCATCTACATTTATAGCTACAATTCCAAACTCAAAAGAATTATTGTCAATTTGTTTAACAGCTTTAGATAAAGCTTTTTGTAAACTATTTTCCGAGGTAATCTTTTTGCATGCAATACCAATATTGGCTTCACTCATTTTTACAAAAATATCTGGTTCAGCTAAATAACTTTCATTGAAAGCTGATTTAATATGAGTTAAAATTTCAAGTTCAAATAATATACTTTTTGCATGAGAAGGTTCATTCACTAAAAAGTCTAAAGAGCCATTTAATAAATCCTTTAAATATTTTCTTCTATTTTTAACATTTTCTAAACACTTCATAGCATCAGCTATTCTAGAAATATATAATGCTTTAATCACTATCGCTATTGAAGTATATTCAGAAAAATGTTCTCTCACCTCTTTTAGCAGTTCAAACAAATAATGTTGAGAGCTAATTCTCACATCTGATTCATGAAACATGTACTCAATAAATTCAACTTGCTGCTGAATTGCAATGTGGTTTGCTTTTTCATGCAATATCATTTGATCTATCAGCTTATTATTCATTCATCCTATCTCAAAAATTATTTTTCGCGATGCTATGTATTCGGTAGAACACTTTGTTATATATTTATTTTAGAAACTTTTCAGAATCAATATATTCTTTCATATTTTTTAAAATACTACGTACAAAATGTATAGTTTCTACTTTTATTTCATTTATTGACTCTAATGAATATTGTCTACCGCATTCTGAAAACCCAAGAGTACCATGTGCAAGAAAGTTTCGTTGTTCTTTAACATCACTTAACTTTACTCCACCATTTGCAGATGTGTGAACTGTTTTCTTTATCCCATGAAGATCACATATCACACGCACTTGGTCTGCATCTAAATTCCCTGAAACAGGTATTGCATTTCTATCCATTTTAAGTATTTCTTCATTCAATACAGCATGAGCTAGTTTAAGTGTTTTTGAATAATATGTTTCCCAACTAGAATTAATATCAAAACTCTTTTTAAACTCATACCTACTCCATATTTTCTTTATTTTATCATTTACGTCAGTATACGAACAAGATGAAACTTCCATTTTTTTATATATAGCAAGTACGCCATCTCTGACACTTGACTCTACTAAGTTGTAAATGATTAAAAAAGAATTAGCTTTTAAAATTGGTAAAATATCATTGTCAATTGGCTCATATGTTCTTTTATTAGGTGAATGTACTTGTACATGTTGTTCATCTATTGATTTTACAAACTTCAAATATAAGTCTAACTCTTTCACTTTATCCTCAAAATCTAGAATTACATTTTCCATAGTCAACTATTTTCCAATAAACTATTCTTAACATATACTATCCGATCTTTAACACGTTTCTTAGTCTGAGCAGCATGCACTCTTACCAAAACATCAAAGTTTGAATCATATATCCAGTTAAGTGACTTTGGACTTAATTGAGGATTTTCTTTTAAAGCTAAATTAACCCCAACAAATATTGAATCAAACATAACTCTTGTTACTTTTCTATTTTTAGAATAAAAAACATCTCTTAAATATTTATCAATAAATAAACATGTGTTTTGAAATTCATTGAACATTTCATATCGATTAAAATCGCTAGAAATTTCTTTTAAATAATTATTTAAGAAAGAATCCATACTCCCTCTATACTTATCCAAATTGTGAGAGAAAGCAAAAAATCTTAATATTAATTCTTCAGGTTCATTCCGTAATTGCATGGAAGAACTAAACTGCATTAAATTTACAAATAATGAATTTTCTGAAAGTTCTTGGAAAAAGCTTCTAAAGTCAGCATCCATTTTAGCCATTCTTAGTTGATGTGAAGACACTGTCACTCCAGTTGTGTTCATTCTACTGAAAATTTCTAATCTATCTTCTAGTGATGTTTTATTTGACAATACAATAAAACCTATTGACCTATTAAGAAATTTTCTTTGTTGCGAATCTGACAAGTGCTTAAAGTATGTACCATTTAGTTCAGGTAAAACTTCTAATCCGCTCAACTTTAAATCTCCATTTACATATTCTTCTAACGTTCTTATTCGTTGAAATCCATCGATAACTTCATTTCTGAAATCATCTGTTTCTGCGATAAATAACGTAGAAGTTGGTAGCCCAATAATTATAGATTCTATAAATTTAGATTGTATGTCTTTCTTCCAAACAAAATTTCTTTGGTAACTTGGAATATAATATTCACCTAAACGAAAAAATTCAATTATTGAATGAATGGGATAGTTTCTTAAATCATATTGTATTGACTTTTGTTTCTCTCGTATTTTATTATCTAAATCGTACATTTTATTCCTTTTAATAACTTGTAAATATTAATATGTTGCATAGTATATAACTATCTATTGGCACACATTTTATGATTTCCCTCATAAAGTAAACTTAATCTAACACCAATTTTATTTATATAAAAAATTTAGATAGACACTTCTGTACTGTTATCAACTTTATCAATCAATTGAATAACACCAAATATCGCACTCTGTTCTTGTTCACTTAATCTATCTAGTTCACCAGACAAAGGATGAATATCACTAAAAAGTTGCTCTTTGATATTGACAAGAGAGTCATGAATATCCTGATGCTTTTTACCAAATAGTATATTTTTAATTTTGTTGATTAGCTCTACTTGCTTCTGCGTATAAGAACCTTCTGCGATAAAATTATCAAATATTTTATTTGCCACTTCTTTTTTGGAACTGTTAAGAATCTCATAAATCATGATATTAAAATCTTCATTCTTATTCATCTTATCTTCGATGATTTTATCTAGATCGAAAATATGATATTTGATCTCACTAATGTCATTATCAGTTATTAAATTTGAATTTTCCAGCTCTTTTATCACCTGCAACTGAGCGATATAGGCATCAAGTACCTTTTGGACTTCCGTCTTAACGGTTGAAGCATCTATATAATCAACACTAGATAAATTTCTTACTTCTGTGATCTCGTCAATAAAGGCCGTTCTGACAGTAGTAGCACCTTTTTCAAGCGAAAGGTTAGCTAAGTGTTCCAGATTGTTCTTAATCTCTTCTAGAGCATCTAAACTATCATTTAACGTATACGATCCGTTGAGAACCTTATCAATCGTTTCTACCTGATCTTTAATAGCATTAACATTACTAGCTTTTGATTTTAGCACCATACAACGAGCTTTTATTTCTTTAACATATTCTTTATTGTCTTTACCCTTAACTATCGATTCTTCTGCATTTAAAATCAGCATCTGAAATCTTTGAACATCAAAGTTCGTGTCATCCTCTATATATTCAGCAACAGTTTTTAAATCATTATAAATACCATCTGTAATATAGGCTAAATCCACACTATGTAAAGCTTCGATGACATGTCTATATTTTTTCAGATAGTATTCATTAGCATCAAGGGCATAGACTTGCGATTTAATGATAGTTAGCATTTCATCTTTTAATGCTCCATCTTCCATGACTCTGACAAGTCCCACTCTTTTCAAAAAGAGTCTCTCTTTTAACGAGCTACTTTTTTGAGATGGCAGGCCTTTAGCATTGATATCAAAGTAGGTAAAGTTTGCACAAAAGTCAAAAATCTGAAAGCTTTTTTTATCATGACCTACACCAAAAATATCAGGACAGAGTCTCGTTCCACGACCAATCATCTGCCAGAATTTAATTTTTGATTTTACAGGTTTAAAAAAGACTAGATTTAAAAGTTCAGGTATATCAATACCCGTATCAAGCATATCCACACTAATAGCAATTTGAGGATTATGATTAGGGTTTTTAAAGTTATCTATCAAGCTATCTACATGCGATATTTCACTATGAATAATCTCTGCTTCATCGCATCTATGTGGATACAGTAGATCAAAGATCTCTTTAATATATTCAGCATGTTTTTTATTTTTAGCAACAATAATAGTTTTTCCTATCTTATTTCCCTCATCTATTTTAAAAGCATGCTCATTTAAGTATTTT